>ONST01000005.1 GCA_900320575.1 uncultured Eubacteriales bacterium | reverse complement strand
GCGGAGAGAAGGCCTCCTGCCGGGCTTTGCCCACGCGCCGCAGGCGATCAGGCAGGCGTAGTAGAGGACCAGGGACAGGCTGAGAAAGAGCATCTTGGCCATGAGATCCACCTCCGGACTGCGCATGAATTCGAGGGCGGAGGTGATGTTGTTGAGCGCGAAGACGAGGAAAATGTGGACGTTGATGTAGCCGACGCCGCCGGTGTTCATTTCCCTGTCGATCAGGTGGTCATAGAGGATCCCGTAGGAGAGGAAGAGGATGCTTCCCGCAACGGCGGCGACGGAGCACCAGGAGGTGGCGGACAGGCGGAATTCGAGGATGGAGGCGAGCACCAGGACCGTCTCCGCGCAGATGACGGCCGCCATCCGGGAAGCGCGCCTGCAGAGCTCCGGAGCGTTCTCCCGGTGCCGCAGCTCGATCAGGTACTGGAGCGCGATGTTCACAAGGATCAGCGCCCAGGCGAGGTGGTACTGGGTGTGGAAGCGCTGCCAGTCGGAGCGCGTTCCCTCGCCGACGAAGTAGAGCAGGAACATGTTCACGAACATCATCACGTGGTCGCGCACGCTGTGACGCCCGAAGACGTTGATGTAGTAGGCCGTCAGCGTCCACATCTGGATCACTGCGAAGGTGCACAGGATGTAGTTAAGAAAGGTCCAGGGATCCACGAAGCCGCCGTCAAAATGCTGCAGCAGCGAATTGTTCCGGCCGATCATGTACACGAAGATCAGGTCGTAGATGAGCTCCACGTACTCGACCTTTTTTTCCTTCTTTTCCGGCTCCCTGAAAATATCCTGGAATCTCACGTAAGACCGCCTCCTGCCAAAGATCCGCGCGAAGGAAAGACCGGGACCGGCCCTTCGCTGCGCTGTACCTTCATCATACACAGAAAGCCGCCGTTTTTCAATTTTCCGGGCGGAAAAAAAGCGCGGAGGGAAAACAGAAAACGATTGCGGCGTTTTCGAACTTGACAGGGGTCTTTGATCCGTGAAATAAAGAAAAATGCAGCATTTTCTTTACAGAACGGGTCTTGAGGGTCATGAGCAGCAGAACTACTTCCGGGCGGATTTTTTTCCTGGACGCGGCGCGGGCGGCGGCGATCGTCCTTGTCGCGCTCAATCACGCGGTCAACCGCGCCTACGACAACTATCACGGGCAGATGGAGGAGTTCTACAGCCGGTCTCTTCTTTCCGCGTCTGTCAAAGCTTCTCTCACGGTCGCTTCTCATCTTGGAGTCCCGCTTTTTCTGATGATCACCGGCGCGCTCCTTCTCGGCAGGTCTTTTTCAGACCGGGAAGCTCTGAAGCGGTTCTACCTCCGCAATGCCGGGGGGATCCTTCTGACTTCGGAGATCTGGATGGGCATCATGTACTGGCTGCATCTTTCCTGGTACACGCCGGAAGCGTATGAAAAGCCCTTTCCGGAGCTTCTGTCCGGCATGGTCAAGACCCTGCTCTTTGTGGACCAGGTCACTTTCGACAGCCTCTGGTACATCCCGATGATCCTCGCGCTCTATCTGATGATCCCGGTCTTCGCCGCAGCGGTGGAAACATATTCTCTGCGCGTATTTCTGCTTCCCTCCATCGTGGTGTTCCTCGCCGCGATGGTGATTCCGAATATCAATTCCATATTAACGCTTGCGGGCAGTCCGTATCAGATCCGCTTCGCCTTCCGCGCGTCGGACCTCTATTCCGTGTATGTGCTCTATCTGCTGGCTGTCTCACTTCTCGGCAGCTGGCTTCTTACCGCGCTGCTCTCCCGCATCCGTCCCCTGCGCCGCGCGCTCTTTCTGATGAAATAAGGCGGCCCGTAAGAGGAACGGAGCGCCGTGCGGGCGAACATACAGACATTTCCGAAGGAACAAGGTTCACCTTGACAGACCTTGCATTTTCCCCTTACAATAGATAACTGGTATATTCTGCCCGGAAAGGCCTTTTTGCCGGGGACTTTCCCTAAAAGGCAGGGCGGATGCCGGGCCGGACAGGCCGCAAGCAAATCTGCCGCCGGACGACGAGAAAATCCGGGGCACGAAAGGGGACAGAAGCGATGTACAAAAAAGTTGACACGAATATGAATTTCGTCGACCGCGAGCGGGAGACCGTGAAGTTCTGGAAGGACAACAACATTTTCCAGAAGAGCATCGACGGGCGGGAGGGCTGCCCGACCTATATGTTCTACGACGGCCCGCCCACCGCGAACGGCAAGCCCCACATCGGGCACGTGCTGACCCGCGTCATCAAGGATATGGTGCCGCGCTATCACGTGATGAAGGGGGAAATGGTTCCGAGAAAGGCCGGCTGGGACACCCACGGCCTGCCTGTCGAGATCGAGGTGGAGAAGAAGCTGGGACTCGACGGCAAGGAGCAGATCGAAGAATACGGCGTGGAGCCGTTCATCGACGAGTGCAAGAAATCGGTCTGGAAGTACGAGGGCATGTGGAGAGAGTTCTCCGACGTCGTGGGCTTCTGGGCGGATATGGACGATCCCTATGTCACCTATCACGACGACTTCATCGAGTCCGAGTGGTGGGCGCTGAAGAAGATCTATGACCGCGGCCTGCTCTACAAGGGCTACAAGGTCGTGCCCTACTGCCCGCGCTGCGGCACCCCGCTGTCCAGCCACGAGGTGGCCCAGGGCTACAAGGCGGTCAAGGAGCGCTCCGCGGTCGTGCGGTTCAGGGCGCTCGACGAGGAGGACGTCTGGTACCTGGCGTGGACGACTACGCCCTGGACTCTGCCCTCCAATACCGCGCTGTGCGTGAATCCGGACGAGACCTACGTAAAGGTCCGCTCCGGAGAATATACCTATATTATGGCGAAGGCCCTGGTCGGCAGCGTCCTCGGAGAGGACGCTGAGATCCTCGAAAGCTATGTCGGCAGCGAGCTCGAGGGCCGTCCCTACGAGCCTCTCTTCGCCTGCACGGCGGAGGCGGCCGCGAAGAAGCACAAGAAGGCCCACTATGTGGTCAAGGACAGCTACGTCACGATGACCGACGGTACCGGCATCGTGCACATCGCCCCGGCCTTCGGTGAGGACGACGCCCGCATCGGCAGAAATTACGAGCTGCCGCTTATTCAGCTCGTCGACGATCAGGGAAATATGTGCGGCGGGACCGAGTGGGACGGCCTCTTCGTGAAGAAGGCGGATCCCGAGATCCTCAAGGCCCTGGATATCCGCGGGCTGCTGTTCTCCGCGCCGAAATTCGAGCACGACTATCCGTTCTGCTGGAGATGCGGCACACCGCTCCTCTACTACGCGCGGGAATCCTGGTTCATCAAGATGACCGAGGTGAAGGACGACCTGGTGCGCAACAACGCGCTGATCAACTGGATCCCGGCCTCCATCGGCAAGGGCCGCTTCGGCGACTGGCTGGAGAATGTCCAGGACTGGGCGCTTTCCCGCAACCGCTACTGGGGCACGCCGCTCAACATCTGGGTCTGCGACGACTGCGGCGAGACCCTGTCCGTGGGCTCCAAGGAAGAGCTGCGGAAGCTGGGCGAGAACTGCCCGGAGGAGATCGAGCTCCACAAGCCCTACGTCGACAAGGTGACGATCCGCTGCCCGCACTGCGGGAAGACCATGCACCGCGTGCCGGAGGTCATCGACTGCTGGTTCGATTCCGGGTCCATGCCCTTCGCGCAGTACCACTACCCGTTTGAAAACAAGGAGCTCTTCGAGTCCCATTTCCCGGCGAGCTTCATTTCCGAGGCGGTCGATCAGACCCGCGGCTGGTTCTACTCCCTGCACGCGATCTCGACGCTGCTCTTCAACAAGCCGTGCTTCAAGAACTGCATTATCCTCGGCCTCGTCCAGGACGAGAACGGCCAGAAGATGAGCAAGTCCAAGGGCAACGCCGTGGATCCGATGGAGATGCTGGAGAAATACGGCGCCGACGCGATCCGCTGGTATTTCACCACCAATTCCGCGCCGTGGCTGCCCAGCCGCTTCTATGACAAGGCGGTGCAGGAGGGCAAGAGCAAGTTCCTGGGCACGCTGTGGAACACCTATGCCTTCTATGTGCTGTACGCGAACATCGACAATTTCGATCCGACGCAGTACAGTCTCGATTACGACGCCCTGCCGGTCATGGACAAGTGGATCCTCAGCAAGCTGAATTCCACTGTGAAGACCGTGGACAGCCAGTTCGCCTCCTACCACGTGACCGAGGCGGGCAAGGCCCTCCAGGAGTTCGTGGACGACATGAGCAACTGGTACGTCCGCAGATGCCGCGCCCGTTTCTGGGCCAAGGGCATGGAGCAGGACAAGATCAACGCCTATATGACGCTGTGGACCTGCCTGGTGACGGTCTCGAAGCTGGCGGCGCCGGTGATCCCCTTCATGACAGAGGAGATCTACCGCAATCTGGTCTGCTCCGTGGATCCGTCCGCGAAGGAATCCATCCATCTGACGGATTATCCGAAGGCCGACGAGGCGATGATCGATCCGGAGCTCGAGGCCAATATGGACCACGTGCTGAAGATCGTCGTCCTGGGCCGCGCGGCCCGCAACGAGGGTGCGGTCAAGAACCGCCAGCCCATCGGAAAGATGTACGTGCAGGCGGCGTTCGAACTGCCGGAGTTCTACCGGGCCATCATCCTCGACGAGCTGAACGTCAAGGAGTACGAGGCCGTGGAGAGCGCGGAGCAGTTTATTTCCTATACCTTTAAGCCCCAGATGCGGACCGTCGGTCCGAAGTACGGAAAGCTCCTCGGCGGCATCAAGGCTGCCCTGGCGGAGCTGAACGGCGCTGCGGCGATGAAGGAGCTCAAAGAGACCGGCGTTCTGAAGCTGGCGGTGAACGGGCAGGATGTGGAGCTCTCCGAGGAGGATCTTCTCATCGAGACCGCCCAGACCGAGGGCTATGAGACCCAGAGCGACGGCGGCATCACCGTGGTCCTCGACAAGCATCTGACGCCGGAGCTGATCGAGGAGGGCTTCGTGCGCGAGCTGATCAGCAAGATCCAGACCATGCGCAAGGAGGCCGGCTTCGAGGTGATGGACAAGATCACGGTCTACGCCTCAGGCAACACGAAGCTGCAGGAGATCCTGGAGAAGAACCGGGAGACGGTCTGCCGCGACGTCATGGCGGACGCGCTCGCATTCGATACGACCGACGGCTACGTGAAGGACTGGAAGATCAACGGGGAGAAGGTCACGCTGGGCGTCAAAAAGCAGTAAGGGGGGAACAACTATATGAAAAGCGACAAGAAAGGATTCCGTTTTAATAAGAACCGGTTCAAGGAGGAGGTGAAGTCCGCCCTCAAGAACCGCTACCGCAGAAGCATTGAGGACGCGACCCAGCAGCAGCTGTTCCAGGCGGTCGGCTCGGTCATCGAGGAAATGGTGGTCGACCAGTGGATGGACGCCTGCCAGGCCTATGAGGCCCAGCAGACGAAGATCGTCTACTATCTGTCCATGGAGTTCCTGGTCGGGCGCGCCCTGGGCAACGACCTGCTGAATCTGGGCGTCTATGAGGACGTGAAGGAGGCCCTCGACGAGCTGGGCCTCGACATCAACGCGATCGAGGACGAGGAGCCGGATCCGGCTCTGGGCAACGGCGGCCTGGGAAGACTGGCGGCCTGCTTCCTGGATTCGCTGGCGACCCTGGGCTATCACGCCTACGGCTGCGGCATCCGCTATCATTACGGCATGTTCCGCCAGAAGATCGAGAACGGCTTCCAGGTGGAGGTGCCGGACAACTGGCTCGAGCACATGTATCCCTTCGAGATGCGCCGCTACGAGCACGCGAAAGAGGTCCGCTTCGGCGGAAATACCCGCATCGAGTACGACCCGGCCACCGGCGAGAACAAGTTCATTTACGAGAATTATTCCTCGGTCCGCGCGGTCCCCTACGACATCCCGGTCATCGGCTACAAGAACGGCGTCGTCAACATCCTGCGCATGTGGGACGCAGAGGCGATCAACAACTTCGAGCTGTCGCATTTTGACCGCGGCGAGTACGAGAAGGCCGTGGAGCAGACGAACCTGGCCCGCACGATCACCGAGGTCCTGTACCCGAACGACAGCCACGTGGCCGGCAAGGAGCTGCGCCTGAAGCAGCAGTATTTCTTCATCTCCGCGTCCCTCCAGGAGGCGCTGTGCAAGCACCTGAAGAAGTATCCGTCCCTTGACAATCTGCCGGAGAAGGTGGCTTTCCAGATGAACGACACCCATCCGACGGTCGCCGTTCCGGAGCTGATGCGTCTGCTCATGGACGAGTACGGCTACGGCTGGGACCAGGCCTGGACCATCACCACCAAGTGCTGCGCCTACACGAACCACACGATCATGACGGAAGCGCTCGAGAAGTGGCCGATCGACCTTTTCTCGCGCCTGCTGCCGCGCATTTACCAGATCGTGGAGGAGATCAACCGCCGCTTCCTGTGCATGATCCAGATGAAGTATCCGAACGATCACGGGAAGATCCGGAACATGGCGATCATCTACGACGGCGAGATCCGCATGGCCTACCTGGCCATCGTGGGAGGCCACGCGGTCAACGGCGTCGCGGCCCTGCACACCGAGATCCTGAAGAAGGACGTGCTGCGCGATTTCTATGAAATGATGCCGGAGAAGTTCAACAACAAGACCAACGGCATTACCCAGCGGCGCTTCCTGCTGCACGGCAATCCGCGTCTTTCCGCATGGATCACAGACCGCATCGGCGACGGCTGGATCACCGATCTGTCCCAGCTGTCGAAGCTGAAGGTCTACGCGGACGATGAGAAGGCCCTGCAGGAGTTCCGGAACATCAAGTTTCAGAACAAGCAGCGCCTGGCGAAGTACATTCTCGAGCACAACGGCATCGAGGTGGATCCGAACTCCATTTTCGACATTCAGGTCAAGCGTCTCCACGAGTACAAGCGCCAGCTGCTGAACATCCTGCATGTGATGCACCTCCGCAACCAGCTGAAGGCGCATCCGGAGATGGAGTTCTATCCGAGGACCTTCATCTTCGGAGCCAAGGCCTCCGCGGGCTACGAGGTCGCGAAGCGGATCATCAAGCTGATCAACTCCGTCGCGGACTCGGTCAACCATGATCCGGCGCTTCAGGGTCGCCTCAAGGTGGTCTTCATCGAAGACTACAAGGTCTCCAACGGCGAGCTGATCTTCGCGGCGGCGGACGTCTCGGAGCAGATCTCCACGGC
>ONST01000008.1 GCA_900320575.1 uncultured Eubacteriales bacterium | reverse complement strand
CACCGTCTCGACGACATGCTGGAAGCCATGGACATCGACCCCTGCAGGCTCTGCACCTACTGCTGGAACGGAAGGGAATAAGATTTCTTATAACGGCATAAAAAAGCTGCGGCGCACGGCCGCAGCTTTTTTTATGCCCGCATTTCCTTCAGTTTTCTGGAATTCTCTTCCACGGCCTCGTCCGTCAGGCGGAACTTCGCGCGGAAGAAGAAGAACGCAGCGACGAGCACCGCGATCGGCAGCAGCGTCATCAGGAGGCGCAGGCCCTGGATCGTGGCCGCGCTCTGCTGGGCCACCGGCCCGGTCTCGTCCGTATTGCCGGCCAGTCCGATCAGGTCGAGGCCCACGCCCGCGGCGAAGACCGACAGGCCCGAGGCTGCCTTGACCACGAAGGTCTGCATCGAGAAGATCACGCTCTCCTCTCTCTGGCCGGTCTTCAGCTGGCCGTAATCCACGGAGTTGGACAGGAAGACCGTCGTCAGCACCGAGAGCATGCCGTTCGCCGCAAATACGATGGCGCCCGGAACGAGCAGGACCGGAACGTTTCCGGAAAAGCCCGCAAAGCAGATCACCAGGATCAGCACATAGCCGGCCATCGCGGCGAGCAGGCTGGTCACGAAGATCTTCGTGTTGGTCAGCTTTCTGCGGAGCAGCGGATAGAGCACCATCATGCCCAGGATCTGGAAGGCGCCGCCCACCGTGGAGAACAGCGTGTAATTGGCCTTCCAGGCCTCGCCGCCAACATCATATTTGAAGAAATAGATGATCAGGTTGGAGGTGAGGTAGAGCGCGCTGTTGATGAGCACGATCGTCAGCACCACCACCAGGGCCTGGTCGTTCCGGAACAGGGCCCGGAACATTTCCGGGACCGTGGAGGTCTTCATGGAGCTGTCTTCCCGCTCGCGCACGGAAACGGCGCAGATCACCTCCGTGATCACGAAGATCACCGCCACGATGAGCGCGACCCGGCGGAAGCCCAGGCGCTCGGAACTGCCTCCGAGGATCCCCACCATCAGCATGGTCCCCATCGCCATCAGCGCCGAGCCGACGCCGGCGCAGGTGCGGCCGATGACCGAGAGATTTTCGGTCTCCTGCGGGGTGGTGGTGATCGCCGGGATCATCGACCAGTAGGGGATGTCCATCATCGTATAGGTCATTCCCCATAAAATGTAGACCACCGAGAACCAGACCATCAGCCCGCCGGTCTCCTGTTCCGGCGCCGCGAAGAGCGCGTAGAGCACGAGGGCGTTGAGCACGGTGCCCGAGATCAGCCAGGGCCGGAATTTGCCCCAGCGGGTGCGGGTCTTCGCCACGAGGATCCCCATGAAGGGGTCGTTGAGGGCGTCGAACACCCGGGCGATCATCAGGATAAAGCCCACGAAGGTCGCGGAAAGGCCCAGAATATCCTGGTAATAGTACATGACATAGGAGGACGACAGGGCATATACCATATCCTTGCCGACTGCGCCGATCCCGAAAGCCGCTTTCTGTTTTCCTGTCAGATTCATGACTGTCTCCTTCTCCGTCCGTCTGATGAACGGACGGCTCCCCTCGCATTATTTACATGATCACCGGACCGCAAAGCGGATCCGGACACGCTCGCAGCCCGGCGCTTCGACCGTAAGAACGGCTTCTCCCGTCTTCCCGCAGGTGCGCACATAGGTCCCGCACATGCCGCCCTCGGCAGCTGCGGTCTCAGGCCCGGCAAGCTCCGCCGCGCCCTCGACCGTAAAGCGGACCGGCAGCTGGGCGTAGCTGGCGACATTCCCGTTTTCGTCAAGGATCCGCACCCGGACGAGCGCCATGTCATAGGTATCGCCCTCCCGGAGTTCCCGGCTGCTGGCCTTCGCCTCGATCTGCAGAAGTCTCGCCGGTGCTTTCGTGGTGCTGGCTGTGACCCTGCCGTCCTTTTTCGCGTCGAAGCGCCATACCGTAGCCTCGCCGCCCCAGTTTCCGACATATTTCCCGTAGAGGCGGTCCGCCTCTTTGTAGGTGAAGCCGTACTGCGCCATGGCACGGGCCATGCGGAGCCTGTCGGCCGGAGGCAGATTCGAAAGGCCGTGCTTCGCGGCCGAAAGGAGACATTTCCGGATCAGCTTCGCCTGGGCTTCGCTCATGCCCTCTTCCGTGACCAGAAGCTGTCCGATGGTATCGGTCACCTTCATCGGCCCGTGGGGCAGCGCGCTCCACTCGCTCCCGCGGAAGGTCGCGACGTAATGATCGTTCTTGTAGAGATCCACCTCGTCCGCATTGGTGAAAATATACACGTCTCCGGTCTGTCCGCCGGCATAATCCCCGATATCCATCGGGCAGCCCACCTCGATGAAGGGCTTCTCCTCTCCCTGGCTGGCATAGGCAGCCGCCGCCAGCTTCGGATTCCGGAAGAGATCGAGGACGCCGTGATAGCAGACACGGTCGCCGGAGCCGAAATCCTTGTGGGTCTGATAGTCGAACATGCACCAGCCGAAGCACCCCGCGTGCTCTCCGTCCGCGGCCGCCGCATCCTGTACGCGCACGTGCCGGAGGGTGTGCTCCTGGCGCTTCTCCCAGGGATCGTAGGGCTTCGTCGGGAACATGTGCCCGCTGTGCTCGGAAATAAGGAGCGGCTTCTCCATGTCCGGCGTCACCGCCTTCTTCGGGCGGCAGCCCGGGTTCGTCCCATTGTGCGAAAAATCGTTGAATGCGTAGACGTCCTCAAGGAGCGAGCTCTGCTCGAGAAACCGGACGCCGGAGGTCGGCCGCGAGGGATCGAGCTCATGGGCGATGGCGTTGGTCCTCCGGTAGAGGACATCGTTGTCGGGGCTCTCGTTGATGCGCACGCCCCAGAGCACGATGCTGGGATGATTCCGGTACTGCAGGACCATTTCTTTGACGTTCTCACAGGCCTGCTCCTGCCACGCTTCATCCCCGATGTGCTGCCAGCCGGGGATCTCGGTGAAGACCAGCAGTCCCAGCTCATCGCAGGCATCGATAAAAGACTGGCTCTGCGGATAGTGGGAGGTGCGGACCGCCGTGCAGGCGAGCTCTTCCTTCAGGATCCGGGCGTCCTCCCTCTGCAGGGAAGCCGGCGCCGCGTATCCGAGGTAGGGATAGCACTGATGGCGGTTGAGGCCCCGCAGGAAGATCTTCTTCCCGTTCACGTACACGCCGTCCTGCCGGAAGCGGATGGTCCGGAAGCCGAAGCGCACGGTCTTCGTATCGATGACTTCCCCGCCCTTCGTGAGAGAGGCGGTGCACCAGTAGAGCTCCGGGCTTTCCGGCATCCACAGCTTCGCCTGCTCGGCGTGCAGCCGGAAGTGCCGTTTTCCGTTCGTCTTCGGCTCCGGGGCGCCCGTTTCCGCGTCCGGAACGTTCTCGGCGCCGCCCTTTCCGAACGAGCGGCCGCTCCCGAACACCTCCGAGAGCACTTCACCGTCCCGGCCGGTCACAGTCAGAGAAAGCCCGTCGTATTCCCCCTCGATGGTCAGCTCGATCTCCGCGCTCCTCATTTTCGGAGTCGTCACGAAAATATCTTCAATATAGGAAGTCCCGCGGACGTCCAGCCAGACCTCGCGGTAAAGGCCGCCGAAGGTCAGATAGTCGACCATAAATCCGAAGGGCGGGACCGCTCCGTTTTCCGTGGTGTCAAGGCGCACCGCCAGACGGTTCGCAGAGCCGTATTCCACAAGATCCGTGATCTCCACGCGGAAGGCGGTGTAGCCCGAGCGGTGGGCAGCAGCCTCTGTGCCGTTCACATAGACCGTCGCGATGTGGGCCGCTCCGTCGAACTGCAGAAAGAGCCTCCTGCCGCGGTACTCCTCCGGGATCTCAAGCGTTCTCCGGTAGCCGCAGATCCCTGTATAATCCGCCGGATCGCAGTAATGGAGCGGGAGGTCTCCCACGTTATGAGGAAGACGCACCGCTTCTCCCGGTCCTTCGCCCGCCGCGAAGGCTTCGCTCCACGT
>ONST01000210.1 GCA_900320575.1 uncultured Eubacteriales bacterium | reverse complement strand
TAAGCACGAATAAGCACGAATAAGGAGGATTAAGTAATGGCTAAGAAGTATGTGGCGAAGCTGATGACCGACAAAAAGGTAAGGACCGGCAAGGTCCGGCTGTCGTATGCGCATCTGTTTGAGAAGTATGACAAGAGCGATAAATACCAGTGCCAGCTCCTGATCCCGAAGAGCGACAAGGCATCGCTCGCTGTGATCAAGGAAGCGATCGAGGCGGCAAAGGCCGAAGGAAAAGAGAAACTGTGGGGCGGAAAAATTCCGAAGAATTATCGCGGACCGTTGAATGACGGAGACGTAATGGAAGAGCCTCAGGAAGCCTATGAGGGTGTCTACTACCTTAATGCGAAGTCGAACCGGAAGCCGCAGGTCGTTGACATAGATCGCGATGCGATCCTCGATCCGGACGAAGTTTATTCCGGATGTTATGTACGGGCAACGATTGTTTTCTTCCCATACGCCAACGAGGGGAAGGGTGTCGGAGTTCTGCTCAATAACGTGCAGAAACTCGAAGAAGGTGATCCTCTGGGCGGCGGTACATCAAGCGCTGAGGATGATTTCGATGATGACGATGAGGAGATCGACGACGATGACGAGCTCATGCAGTAAGCGCGAGATGGCCGTCGATGTCGAGAGCTACAGCGCCACGGATATAGATGCCGGTGTCTATGCTTATGTGAATGACCCAGACTTCGAGCTGATCCTCATCGCATACAAATTCGATGGCGATGAAAAGCCGAGATCATTTATGCCACGGCGCTTCGCGACCCGGGCCGGAGTCCTTTCCGGCTCCGGGGTGGAGGGCGAACAAATGTCTTTTATAGAGCCGGAGGCCGTTCTGCTCGATGGAGATGAGGACGAATTCCTTCAGGCACTTAAGGATCCGGAGACTATAAAGACCGCGTATAACGCAAACTTCGAGCGGACTACTCTGGCGAAGTACTACAGCTGTAAATGCGATCCGGATGAATGGCGTTGCACTGCAGTCCTCGCGTCGACTTTGGGGCTTCCCCGATCCCTTGGAGGAGCTGGGGAGGCTATGGGGCTGTCAGAAGACGAAAAAAAGCTGAAGACCGGCAAGGCCTTGATTCAGTATTTTTGCAAGCCCTGCCGGCCATCCAAAGCGAACGGAGGCCGGACCCGGAACTATCCACGACATGATCCGGAGAAGTGGCGCCTATTCTGCGAGTACAACCTACAGGATGTCGTCACAGAGCAAGCAATCCTCGGAAAACTTCGAAAATACGCGCCAAACGCGGCAGAACAGAGGCTCTGGTCAGTGGATCAGCAGATCTGTGACCGCGGGATCCGAATCGACCGGCCCTTCGTCGAAGGCATCGTCGAATACGACGAAAAACGGCAGCAGGCGCTGAAACAAGAGGCAGTGAAGATCACCGGCCTCACCAATGCGAACAGTATCACACAGCTGAAGCAGTGGTTCCATTCACACGGAGCTCAGGCCCTCGGGGAAGACCTCTCGAAGGCTACGGTCTCCTGGGCGCTCGGATATTACGATGATCCGGATGTGAGACGGGTCCTGCAGATCCGGCAGGCGCTGGGAAAGACGTCTACCAAGAAATACCAGGCAATGCTTAACAGTGCCTGCGACGATGATCGTGTCAGGGGGATGCTTCAGTTTTATGGAGCCAATCGGACCGGAAGGTGGTCGGGGCGGATCGTACAGCTGCAGAATCTTCCGCAGAATCATATTCCTGACTTAGATCTCGCTCGCGAGATTGTAGCCTCCGGAGATTTCGAGGAGCTGGAGCTCCTCTATGGAGAGCCGGCGCAGGTGTTTTCTGAACTGGTCAGGACGGCCTTCATACCGTCAGAAGGATGTCGCTTCGTGGTCTCTGACTTCTCTGCGATCGAGGCCCGCGTGATCGCATGGCTCGCAGATGAGAGTTGGAGGCTCGACGTTTTCAAGGACGGAGGCGATATATACTGCGCATCCGCTTCCAGGATGTTCCACGTACCTGTTGAAAAGCATGGCCAAAACGCTCACCTGCGGCAGCAGGGAAAGGTCGCGGAGCTCGCACTGGGTTACGGCGGCGGAGTCGGTGCCATGAAATCCATGGACAAAGGCCACGTCATCCCGGAGACCGAAATGAAGACGATCATCGACCAGTGGAGAGCAGCGTCTCCGAATATCACGAAGCTGTGGAAACTGTACGACAAGGCGGCGAAGACCGCGATCCAGGATAAGCGCCCCGTCAAGCTTAAACACGGCATCACCTTCTATTTCCGCGACGGGATCCTGTTCGCAAGGCTGCCAAGCGGACGGCCGATCGCATACTGGGGCGCGAGACTGTGCGAGGGCGACTATGGTGATGAGGTCAGATACTACGGTGTCGATCAGGAGACACATAAGTGGGGACTTCTGAAGACTTACGGCGGCAAGCTTGTCGAGAATATCGTCCAGGCCACTGCCCGGGACTGCTTGGCCGTCAAACTGATCGAAGCGACGGACATGGGCTATGACGTTGTCGCTCATGTCCATGACGAGATGATCGTGGATGTTCCGCGATCGGATAAAACCGCGGCCAAGACGATCGATGCCATGATGGCAAAACCGATCGAATGGGCGCCAGGACTGCCTCTAAAAGGCGGAACATATGAATGTGACTATTACCAGAAGGATTAAAGGAGGAGGGAGAGATATGAGCCAGTATTATGCTTTTGCCTGCACCAACTGCGGTCAGAATCTTAGAGCGACGAGAGAAGACGCGCAAAACCGAGTCCGTCCCGGGGGCGGGATCACCCTGTACAGATATATGTGCCCGATCTGTCACAGCTATTTTCTAATTAAGAACACGGCCATGCTGCCGATCGCGACACCGCAGGCCATTAATCCAGACAGGGAGATTCAGGAACTCGTAGAGCAGACAGAGGACACACCGGAAGAGATCGACGGCGGGATCCGCCGGATCGGGCTTGTCAGGGATCACTTCCGAGCATACCAGTACGGTGAGCCCTATGAAGGCAAGCCGGTAGCGATGCGGCACGGCTTCGATATCGTGGACGCAGATGCGGAAGTGATCCTTCTGGGATTAGAGGTCCTGGAAGATCTCAGAGAAGTCACGATCTCGATCGATGCGTCAGTGAATGCTCGGGTCCGCGAAAAAATGTTCATGACAGCGGCGAAAAAGGTGAAAGAGTTCTTCAGAGAAGATTGAGGATCAAATTATGGCAGAAAAGATTACAAAGCTGGATCCGGAGAAACGGCTGGAGCATGACGCAAAGCTCTGGATCAGCACCGGACGAAACCGCTTCGATAAGAAGTGGAAAAATAAACAGATCCTCTGGTCTCGCCTCGTGCATAAGCTCGAGACTCCGATCAGGACTCCGGAGACATATGCCGAATACACCGCAGCCACGAAAGCCGATCAGGATCGGATCAAGGACGTCGGCGGTTTCGTCGGCGGCACCCTGCAAGACGGAAAAAGGGGCAGCCATACGGTCACAGGACGGACGATCTTATCCTTTGACCTGGACTTCGCCCCGGAGTCCTTCTATGAGGATTATACCCTGCTCGCAGATTATGCGAGCGCGTGCTACTCCACACATAAACACAGGCCGACAGCTCCGCGCTATCGGCTGCTCGTACCTCTATCCCGCACGGTCACGGCCGACGAATATGAGGCCGTCTCGCGGATGATCGCGAGCGACATCGGGATGGATTACTTCGACCCGTCTACATTCCAACCGTCCAGACTTATGTACTGGCCGAGCTGTTCGGAAGACGGCGAGTATTATTTTAGTTTCTTCGACGCCCCCTTCCTGGATCCGGACACAGTGCTGGAGCGCTATCCGGATTGGCATGATGCGAGCATGTGGCCAACAAGCGAAAAGGAAGCGTCAAGCCGGAAAGCGCTGGCGGATAAGCAAGCCGATCCGACCAGTAAGCCGGGAGTCGTGGGCGCATTCTGCCGCGCGTATGATGTACCGTCTGCGATCGGTACATTCCTGTCAGATATTTATACCCCTACAGATAAGGAGGACCGCTATACCTATGCGGCGGGCTCCACGGCGGCGGGTCTCGTGCTCTACAACGACGGGGCCTTCGCCTACAGCAACCACGGCACGGATCCGGCCGGTGGTCAGCTGTGTAATGCCTTCGATCTCGTCCGGATCCATCTCTTCGGAGCAGAGGACGAAAATGTTTCCGGTGATACCCCTACCAACAAACGACCCAGCTATAAGGCGATGATCGAGTTCGCGGCCGCAGATAAGGAAACCCGTCTGATCCTCGACAGAGATCGACACGAGGAAGCGGTTGCAGACTTCTCAGATGACCCCGATCCTGACGCCTGGCGGGCGAAGCTCGAGCGTAAGGGCGCGAAAGGCGACATCCTGAAAAATGTCCTCAACTGCGAAAGGATCTTCAAGAATGACCCGCAGCTGCAGGGGCTGTCCCTAAATCTTCTCACGAATTCGATCGAGGTCCTCCCCGACAAGCCCGTTCCCTGGGACAGGCAGCCCGGTCAGTGGACCGATACCGACGATGCGCAGCTCTTCACCTATATCGGGAAGGAATACGCCGAGTTTCCACGGGCCTATATAAATGACCAGAAGCTGATCTCAGCGAGCAGCAGGGCGTTTCATCCGATCAAGCAATATCTGGAGCAGCTGCCGGAGTGGGACGGGGAGCCGCGCGTCGATACCCTCCTGATCGATTACCTGGGCGCAGAAGACAATATCTTCACCCGGGAAGCAACGGCCAGGATCCTGACCGCCGCGGTCCGGAGGATCTACGAGCCAGGGTGCAAATTCGACACTGTGCTGGTCCTCGCCGGGCCGCCCGGCATCGGGAAATCGATGCTGATCGAGAAACTAGCCGGGCAGTGGTTCTCCGATAACCTGTCCTTCGACGATATGAAGGACAAGACTGCGGCGGAGAAGTTGCAAGGATATTGGATCATCGAGATCGCCGAGATGAAGGGTATGCGGAAGATGGACGTAGAGAGCATAAAATCGTTCGTCTCCCGCCAGGAAGACATATATCGCGCGGCCTATGGCCATAACACAGAGCGGCATCCGCGACAGAGTGTTTTCTTTGGTACGGTGAACGATATCTCCGGATATTTGAAGGACATCACCGGGAATCGGCGATTCTGGCCGATCTCGATCACGACAAAGCCAAAGCGTCACCCGTGGGATATGACTTCAGAGGACCGGGCTCAGATCTGGGCGGAAGTCATGTTCCGATATAAGTCTCTGGGCGAGCGGTCGCTGATCCTCTCGCCTGAGGCTGAGAAGATCGCCCTGGAGAAGCAGACCGAAGCGATCGAGGCCGATGACCGTGAGGGCATGGTCGAGAAGTATCTGAATACACTGCTCCCGGTCGACTGGGATCTGATGGACCGCGAGGCGCGGCTGGATTTCCTCGACGAAGACTATGACGTCATAGGGGAGCCGGTCATAGGCACAGAGCACCGGACAGAAGTGTCTAACCTTGAGGTATGGTGCGAGTGTTTCCGGAGGCCGGCAAATGCGATCCAGCAGAAGGATTCTTATCAGATTGGCGCGATACTGAAGCGGCTAGGATGGGAGAGATCAAACAAGCGGAAAAGGATCTCCCTGTACGGTATGCAGCGGATTTATACAAGGCTGTGACAAGTGGCGTACCAAGTGTGACAACCTCAAAAGTTGTCACAGGCATGGGGCCGTAAAAATGTGACAAGTGTGACAACCTTGCTATGAAGTTGTCACAGATGAAAAACCGCATAGATAAAGGCTTTAAGAGCAATTATGTGACAAGTGACAACTAAAACAATCTAAAAAGATAAATTAAAAACAGGGATAAAAACACATGAAAAGCGCCCGCATATACGCCTATACGCGAAAAAGTCTAATACGCGCGCGTGCGCGCGAGGACAAAGACGCAGGGCGCAGATAGGAGGATGGAATGAGAGAGTCAGCAGTCGAGAGAAAACTGACCGAGGGAGTGTATAAGCTCGGATTCTGGGCACCAAAATTCGTATCGCCTGGAAATGATGGAATGCCGGACCGGATTATCGTCGGTCATGGGCGTGTGATCTTCGTGGAGCTCAAGACAGACACGGGGGTGCGTTCCCCGGTGCAGCGATCGCAGATCAAACGATTGCAAAAATATGGCCAGGACGTCAGGGTTCTTCGAGGCGCCGCAGACGTGGAAGCATTTCTTCAAGAGTTGAGGGCGTCGATATGAGATTTATACCGCATGACTACCAGCGCCGGGCTATCGAGAAGATCTTAACGACACCCGCCTGCGGAATGTTTTTGGAGATGGGTCTGGGCAAGACTGTCATCGCACTCACGGCGGCGAAGCTCCTGATCTATGACCGGTTCGCGATATTCCGGGTATTGGTGATCGCACCGCTTAAGGTCGCAGAGGATACCTGGAGTCGAGAAGCACAGAAATGGGATCACCTACAGGACCTCAAGATCGCGAAGATCCTCGGATCCGCGACGCAGCGCAAAGCGGCAGCGGAGTCAGAAGCGGACATCTACGTGGTCAATCGAGAAAATGTGGTCTGGCTGACGAAGCTCTTCCCTGGTGATATGTGGCGCTGGGATATGGTGATTATCGATGAACTGTCGAGCTTCAAAAGCAACCAGGCGGAGCGGTTCAAAGCTATGAGACGGATCCGGCCACATATTGATCGGATCGTCGGCCTTACCGGCACGCCGAATCCGAACGGATACATGGACCTGTGGGCGCAGATCTTCCTGCTGGATCAGGGAGAGCGTCTTGAGAGGACGATCGGTCGATACCGGCAGCTCTATTTTAGGCCGGGCAAGGGGAACGGATATGTCACCTATGAGTGGCGGCTCCTTCCGGAGGCCGATAAGGTGATCCAGAAAAAGATTTCGGACATCGTGGTATCGATGAGGGCAGAGGATTACTTGAACCTCCCGGAGCGGATAGAGAACGACGTGAGGATCATTCTCCCGCCGGCAGTACTGAGGAAGTATCGGAAGATGGAGAGAGACAGGCTCCTGGAGCTGGATAACGAAGAGACGATCACGGCAACGAACGCAGCTGCGGTTATGGGGAAGCTCCTTCAGATGACGGGCGGGGCGTCATACAACGATGACGGCGGATTCTCGGTATTCCATAGCGAGAAGATCCGCGCCTTACAGGACATCATTGACACGGCCGGGAGTCCGGTGCTCGTGTTCTATGGCTACCGTCACGAACGGGAGCGCCTTCTGGAAGCCATGGCTAAGCTGGATCCGCGCGAGCTGCAGTCTGAGGATGACATCTCGGACTGGAATTCCGGGAAGATCAGGATCCTGATCGCGCACCCTGCATCCGTCGGATACGGATTGAATCTACAGGCCGGCGGTCATGTGATCGTATGGTATTCCCTCCCGTGGAGTCTGGAACTTTATCAGCAGGCAAATGCAAGGCTTCACAGACAGGGTCAGACGGAGGCTGTTGTGATTAACCACCTGATAGCGGTGGGAACAGTAGACGAGCAGGTTATCAGCAGTCTACAGAAGAAGGACACAGGTCAGGCGGCGCTCATGGCCGCATTGAGAGAACGGAGGACGTTATGAATGGCGAGAGAGGAAGATTCTCAGAAGAGACCTGTCCGGTGTGTCATAAAACTTTTGTGGTTCCGGATGCCGGCATCTGGGC
>ONST01000136.1 GCA_900320575.1 uncultured Eubacteriales bacterium | reverse complement strand
CGAGGCCTTGTGAAAGAAAAATCCAACTGTCTGAGCGAAGCGAGTTTTGGATTTTTCTGAACGGTTTTCGCCTCGTTGAGGAGTGATCTAGCTGCTCTCGCCGCGGAAGCCGTTTGCGGTTACAGGCAGACGGATCCGGCAAGGACATCCTCCTGATATTAAAAGTATTTTACAGAACGGAGAACAAGAACATGCTGGAAATCAGAAATTTATCCTTTCAGGTTCCTGACGAAAACCGGAAAGACAAGGAGATCATCCGGAACGTCAGTCTGACGGTCCCGGACGGAAGACTGGTGGTCATCACCGGCCCCAACGGCGGCGGCAAATCCACGCTGGCTCGCCTCATCATGGGCATCGAGAAGCCCACGGAGGGGCAGATCCTGCTGAACGGCGAGGACATTACCGGATGCTCCGTCACTGAGCGGGCAAAGCTCGGGATCGGTTTCGCGTTCCAGCAGCCGGTCCGCTTTAAGGGACTGCAGGTCCTGGATCTGCTGCGCCTGGCTGCCGGAAAGCAGCTGAACGTGGCGGAAGCCTGCAATTATCTCTCCGCGGTCGGCCTGTGCGCCCGCGACTACATCATGCGCGAGGTCAACAGCAGCCTGTCCGGCGGCGAGCTCAAGCGCATCGAGATCGCGACGGTGCTGGCGAAAGCCCCGTCCCTGTCGGTCTTCGACGAGCCGGAGGCCGGCATCGACCTCTGGAGCTTCCGCAACCTGATCGACGTGTTCCAGGATATGCGCAGAAAGATCGAGGACAGCTCGATCCTCATCATTTCCCACCAGGAGCGGATTCTCAACATCGCCGACGAGGTGATCGTGATCCGCGAGGGACAGGTGGCGGCCCAGGGCAGCCGGGAAGAAGTCCTGCCGATGCTGATCGGGACTGCTTCCGCGATTCCGGACTGCAAAAAGGGTGAACTGACGGAAGGAGGAGAAGAACAGTGATCAAGCTTGACGAAATTCAGAAGAGGCTCCTCCGGGAGGTGGCGGATCTCCATGAAGTGCCGGAGGGCGCCTTCAATATCCGCTCCAACAGCGAATCGGTCGGCCGTGTCTCTACCGCCAACATCGAGATCGTATCCAAAGAAGATGTGGCCGGGATCGACATCCGCATCAAGCCCGGCACGAAAAATGAGAGCGTCCACATCCCGGTCGTCATGACGAAGAGCGGCCTGACCGAGGTGGTCTACAACGATTTCTTCATCGGCGAGGACTGTGACATCACCATCGTCGCCGGCTGCGGCATCGACAACTGCGGGCCGAAGGACTCCGAGCACGACGGCATCCACCGGTTCTATGTCGGGAAAAATGCCCGCGTCCGCTATGTCGAGAAGCACTACGGCTCCGGAGACGGCAGCGGAAAGCGGATCCTGAATCCGGGGACCGAGGTCTACATGGAGGAAGGCAGCACCATGGAAATGGAAATGGTGCAGATCAAGGGCGTGGACGACACCGAGCGCTCGACGATCGCCGAGCTGGCCGCCGGCGCGAAGCTGGTGGTCCGCGAGCGGCTCATGACCCACGGGGAGCAGCGCGCCATCAGCACCTACAAGGTGAGCCTGAACGGCGAGGGCGCCAGCGCGGACGTGGTGTCCCGCTCGGTCGCGCGCGACAATTCCTTCCAGAAGTTCGACGCGGTGCTTCTGGGCAACGCGGCATGTTCCGGACACACGGAGTGCGACTCGATCATCATGGACAACGGCCGGATCCTCGCGGTCCCGGGCCTGGAGGCCAATGACGTCGACGCGGCACTCGTGCACGAGGCTGCCATCGGCAAGATCGCCGGCGACCAGATCATTAAGCTGATGACCCTGGGCCTGACTGAGCAGGAGGCCGAGGAGCAGATCATCAACGGATTCCTGAAATAAAACACGTAAGAGGAAGGCCCTTCGGGAGCATCTCAAATATAACAGCACAGCGAAACAATGCAGCGGGGGAGCGAAACGGCTCCCCCGCTGTTGCATGCATCCGCCTTTTTGTGGGACAGTAAAGTAAGAGGCATGAAGAAGGAGGAACTGCATGGAGAAGAACTACTGTCCCGACTGCCTGAAGGAGGTCAGCGGCGAAGCAAAGACCTGCCCGCACTGCGGATTCCATATGGAAGAGGCCGGGCAGTTGCGGGAGGCACTGCCCCTGTTCACGGTCCTTGCGGACCGGTATCTTCTGGGACGGGTCATCGGCCAGGGCGGCTTCGGCATTACCTACGCGGCCCGGGACCTGCTGCTCGATCTGCCCTGCGCCGTAAAGGAGCTCTTTCTCCGCGGAAGATCCTCCCGCGGCGGCGACGGAAGGGTCGTGAACGCCCCGAAAGACAGCGGGAATTTTGAGGAACTGAAGGAGCATGTGCGGGAGGAAGCGCGGATCCTGGCTCTGTTCCGCGAGGCGGACGGAGAGGGCATCGTCTCCGCGCGGGACGTTCTGGAGGCCTTCGGTACGGTATATCTTGTGATGGAATACGTCCGCGGAACGACACTGCGCGGGCGGATCGCCGGGACAGGGCCGCTGTCCTTTTCGGAGATGAAAGCCCTGCTGGGGCCCGTGGAGCGCTCCTGCGGGAAGCTGCACGCCCTGGGGGTCGTTCACGGGGACGTGAGCCCGGACAATATCATGATCCGGGAAGACGGCTTTCCGAAGCTCCTTGATTTCGGATCCGCCTGGAGGAGCGGGGAAGGGAAGCGGCTCTGGCAGATCCGCAGGGGCTACGCGGCTCCAGAGCAGTACGGCGAGGAGGGACAGCCGGGTCCGTGGACCGACGTCTACGCGCTGGCCGCCACCTGCGTGTTCTGCCTGACCGGGGAGACGGTCCCGGACGTCCCCGCAAGGAGAAGAGGAGAGGAGCTTCCTGAACTGAAGATCCCGAAGTACGCGCAGGAAGCGATCCGAAGAGGCCTCATGCTCTCCATCCGGGACCGCTGGCCGGACACCGCCTCGTTCCGGGATGCGCTTGGCGGACCGAAGCGGCGGATCGGGCCGGCCTGGCCGGTGCTGATCGCGGCGGGAGCGCTGACCGCATTTCTTGCAGTCAATCTGTCCGGATTTTTTGCGGAGCGGACGGTGCCGGAAGCATTTTCTTCGTCCGTTCTGTCTGCCGCTTCCGAAGAAGGGACGAAGAGCGGCGGGACTGCGCCCGGGAGCAGCCGTTCCGAAGGAACTTCCGGACCGGACGTTACCTCTTCCGGAGCGTCCGCAGAGAGTACCGCTGAAGAAGCGCCTGCATTTGATCCCGTTTCGCTGTCGCCGGGCACCTACGTCTTTCGGAATGCCTCCACGGGAGATGCGCTCTGCGTGCCGGGGAATTTTCCGGACAACGGGGCGGAGCTGAGCTGCCTGGCCTACGAGGCGCGGAATTCCTTCCGTTTCGCGGTCATTCCGGAGGAAGACGGCACAGGCGCGGTGATCCGCGCCTCCCACACCAACAGCCCGCTGACCGCTTCCGGAGAAGACGTTCCATTTCTTACACAGGACGCGCGGACCGATCCGGGACTCTGGACGTTTGAGAAGCTCCGCAGTGCGGAGGACGGGACGGACCGATACCGGATCCGTGAGGCCTCCGGAGACCGGTACTGGACCGTCCTTCCCGGCGGGAGGGTGAACCTCCTCCCGGAAGCGCCTGCGGATCCCGCCCAGCGCTGGATCCTTATCTGGGAGGAGCGGAACGGGGAAGAACCCGACGTGCTGGCCCGCACGGACGGAGAGGACGCGCAGGGCCTTTCCGGAACCTTCCTGGCGGAAAGCTGCGCGAGAGAGGGGCAGTACCTGGTCCCGGAGACGGGCCAGGGCCTTCAGATCTCCGGAACGGCAGTTCCTCTCCTCCTGCAGGAGGAAGGGGAGGGAGGCCGCTTCCGCACCGCCGACGGGACGCTTCTTCTGCACATCCGCTACGCCGGCTACAACCGCTTTACGATCGGGATCCCCGGCGGGATCGAGCTGCTTCTGGGGATCGATCCTGAAAGCGGTTCTCTTTCGGCCCGCTCCAAAGAGGAGTGGGGCAGTACGGAGAGCGTGCTCTGGTTCCTCCGGGAAGTCCCGCCGGAAACGGCGGAAAATCCTTAAAAAAATCGAAACAAACCGCCTTCTGATGGCAAAACCGTCCGATTCGGGCTATACTGTAGCCTGACGGCGCGGGAATGAGATCCTCAGGATACATTCCTTTTCCGTAGGTTCTTCCATGCGCCAGGCCATACATTTTAATCGAAACAGACAGTCAGGAGGACGGTTTTGGATAAAGGAATTTGGAAGACGGCCATGCCCGCCGGACAGACGGAGGCTCCCCGGGGGAATCTCGCGGCAAAGGCCGCCGCGGTCATGGAACAGGTCAACGGCGTCGTACTGGGCAAGGAGACCGAGGTCCGGGAGATCATGCTGGCGTTTCTCGCCAACGGACATATCCTGCTGGAGGACATCCCGGGCGTGGGCAAGACGACCATCGCACGGGCCTTTTCCCGCGCCATGTCCCTCAACGTGCTGCGCGTGCAGTTCACCCCGGACGTAATGCCCTCGGATCTGACGGGCTTTACCGTGTACCGGAGAAAGGACGAGCAGTTCGTCTTTCATCCGGGCAGCGTGTTCTGCAACCTGCTGATCGCCGACGAGATCAACCGCACTTCGCCGAAGACCCAGTCCGCCCTTCTGGAGGTCATGGAAGAGCGGCGGGTGTCCGTGGACGGCGTGACGCACGAGGTCCCGGCCCCGTTTCTGGTCATGGCCACCGAGAACCCCTACGGCTCCGCAGGCACGCAGAAGCTGCCGGAGGCCCAGGTGGACCGCTTCCTGATCTCCCTGACGCTCGGCTATCCGGATTTTGAAAATGAAGTCAGCATGGCCAAGTCCGTCACGGAATTTCCCCGCGAGGAGCAGGTCCGCGCGGTCCTGACCGGCGACGAGCTCCTGCTCATGCAGCACGCGATCCACGATGTCTATATTGCAGACGAGGTCTACCGCTATCTGGTCCGCCTCGTCGACGCGACGCGGAACCACGCCTATCTTCTTAGGGGAGCCTCGCCGCGCGCGACCATCGCCCTCGTGAAGATGGCGAAGGCGGCCGCATATCTGTCCGGCCGGAATTACGTGACGCCCGCGGATATCGCGGAGCAGTTTCCCTATGTGGCGGCCCACCGGATCTTTCTCAATCCGGCGGCGCGGGCAGACCACGTGGAGAAGGGGCAGATCATCGACGAGATCCTGCACCGGATCCGCCGTCCCCAGCTGGGAGTGAAAAAATGAGAGGCTTCTTCTTCTTTCTGCTCTGCCTTGCGACCGGCATTCTGGCTGCGGAATTCCGCTCCATGCCGCTGCTGTTCCTCGCCGTGGCGGAGCTGCTGCTCTTTTTCGGCATGCTCGTGCTGTCCCGGATCCTCGGG
>ONST01000025.1 GCA_900320575.1 uncultured Eubacteriales bacterium | reverse complement strand
GCTCTGGTGTTCTGGATGCAGGCGGGTTTTGCTATGGTGGAGACAGGTTTCACCCGGGCCAAAAACGCCGGCAACATCATCATGAAAAACCTGATGGATTTCTGTATCGGTACCGTGGTGTTCTCCCTGCTGGGCTATACCCTGATGATGGGCGAAGATACGCTGTTCGGTCTGAT
Source organism: uncultured Eubacteriales bacterium (assembly GCA_900320575.1). GTDB lineage: Bacteria > Bacillota > Clostridia > Lachnospirales > Lachnospiraceae > Chordicoccus. The sequence goes on along the minus strand of ONST01000025.1, from coordinate 2,393 downwards.
CGGAAGGCCGAACCTGGATCTGTTTACGCACTTCAGGGAGTTTATCGCTTCCCCGGAGGACGGTTTTACCGATGCAAGTTATTTCGTTTTCAATCTGGTGTTCTGCGCCACGACAGCCACTATCGTCTCCGGGGCAATGGCAGAACGTACAAAGTTCTCCGCCTACTGCGTCTATTCCGCCGTCATCAGTCTCGTGATCTACCCGATCGAAGCACATTGGATCTGGGGCGGCGGCTGGCTGAGCCGTCTCGGCTTTCACGATTACGCCGGTTCCTGCGCGATCCATATGGTCGGCGGCATCGCCGCTCTCATCGGCGCGGCAGTGCTGGGTCCCCGTATCGGGAAGTACGTGACGGATCCAGGCGGCAAGGTCGTAAAGGTCAATGCTATTCCCGGTCATTCTATTCCGCTTGGCGCGCTCGGCGTTTTCATCCTCTGGCTGGGCTGGTACGGCTTTAACGGAGCTGCGGCGGCGACCCCCTCGGAGCTCTCCTCGATCTTCCTGACGACCACCATTGCTCCTTCCGTTGCCACCTGCACAACGATGCTCTATACCTGGATCAAAAATGGCAAGCCCGACGTCTCCATGTGCCTGAATGCTTCGCTCGCAGGTCTCGTCGCGGTCACGGCGGGCTGCGACGCCTTTGACGCTATCGGTGCGGGAACGGTCGGTATCGTCGCCGGCATCCTCGTTGTTCTTGTCGTGGAGACGCTCGACCTGAAGCTGCACATCGACGATCCGGTCGGCGCCGTGGGCGTCCACTGTGCAAACGGCGTCTGGGGAACCATCGCAGTGGGACTCCTCGCCGATCCAGACGCACCGGCGGGGCTGCGCGGACTTCTTTACACCGGCAGCTTTACACAGCTCGGGATCCAGCTTCTCGGCTTCTGCGCGGTAGCGGCCTGGGCTGCAGCCACGATGTTATGCTTCTTTCTGGTCCTGAAAAAGGCCGGTTTTCTCCGGGCTGAACCGGCCGACGAACTTGCTGGGCTGGACGTCAGCGAGCATGGTCTTCCAAGCGCCTATGCCGACTTCATGCCCTCAGTGGACAAATACACCGAATTCACAGCCGGCGAACAGATCACGGCGGTCACAGGCACGGCCCCTGTCGCGGAAGCGGTTCCGGTAAAGCGCGAGTTCTCCTTCAGCGGGCATAAGTTTACGAAGCTGGAGATCGTATTTAAAGAAGAAAAACTCTACGCGCTCAAGGAGGCCATGAGCAGACTCGGGATCACGGGAATGACCGTCTCGCACGTGATGGGCTACGGCATGCAGAAGGGACATACCGAGTTTTACCGCGGAGTTGCGGTGGAGACCGACCTCCGGCCGAAGGTTCAGGTCGATATCGTAGTCAGCGCCATCCCGGTGCGGGATGTCATCGAAACCGCAAAGAAAGTCCTTTATACAGGCCACATCGGCGACGGAAAGATCTTCGTATATGATGTCGAGAATGTGGTCAAGGTTCGCACCGGCGAGGAGGGCTTCGACGCTCTGCAGGATGTCGAGTAAGCTCTGACATCCAGATACCGGTCTGTTCCATTTTAACGCATCACCCGCACCGCCCGGACAGTCCGGCGATGCGGGTCCGCTCAGAATCGAAGGAGTGAAAACACATGTGTTCCATTATCGGATACTGTGGCGAAGCGGCGGATGAACACGCGCTTGCCGAATGCTTTGATGCTACCAGGTCCAGAGGTCCGGACGATACAAGGCTGGTCCGTGCGGGACAGGGGATGCTCGGCTTTCACCGCCTGGCAATTATGGGGCTGACTCCTTCCGGGATGCAGCCCTTTGCGCTTGACGGCAGCTTCGCCGTGTGCAACGGCGAGCTGTACGGGTTTGAGGCGGAACGGGAGCGTCTGCGCGAAAAGGGCTACATTTTCCGCTCAGACAGTGACTGCGAGATCCTCCTGCCCATGTATTTTGAATACGGTACAGACCTGTTCGCCATGCTGGACGCGGAATTTGCGTGCATTCTTTACGACGGCAGGACCGGCGCGTTTATCGCTGCCCGGGACCCCATCGGGATCCGTCCGCTGTACTACGGGCACGACGGCGCCGGTACGATCGTGTTCGCCAGCGAACCGAAGAGTCTTCTGGGGCTGGTCGGAAAGATCTTTCCATTCCCCCCGGGCTGCTATTACAAGGACGGACAGTTCGTCCGTTATTCGGATATCGCGAAGGCAGAAACCGTCTGCAGGGACGATCTGGAAACAGCCTGTGCCCGGATCCGTGAAAAGCTGACGGCAGGAGTCCGGAAGCGTCTCGTCGCGGACGCCCGGATCGGGTTTCTGCTTTCCGGCGGTCTGGACTCCTCCCTGGTATGCGCCATTGCTGCAAAAGAGAGCCGTACGCCGATCGAGACCTTCGCGATCGGTATGAGCGAAGACGC
>ONST01000004.1 GCA_900320575.1 uncultured Eubacteriales bacterium | reverse complement strand
GCGCGGGGACGCGACGCTCCTGGCGGTGACCTACGATACCTCGACCTCCGCCGACGAGACGATGGAGGCGGTCACGGCCATCCGGGAGCTGCTGGACGATCACAGCTTCCTGCAGGGCACCAACGCGGTCGTCACCGACACCAAGATCCTCTGCGAGGAGGAAGAGCCGGTCTACGTGGGCCTGGCGGTGCTGCTCGCGCTGATCATCACGGGTCTGGCGATGGATACCTTCGCGGCGCCGGTGCTGTTCCTTCTGTCCATCGGCTGCGCGATCCTCTACAATATGGGGACCAACGTGTTCCTCGGGGAGATCTCCTATGTGACGAAGGCCGTGGCGGCGGTGCTGCAGCTGGGCGTCACGATGGATTACTCCATCTTCCTGTGGCACAGCTTCGAGGAAAATATGGAGCATACGGCGGACAGCAAAGAGGCGATGGCCTCGGCCATCCAGGCGACGTTCCAGTCGGTGGTGGGCTCTTCCATTACCACGATCGCCGGTTTCGCGGCCCTGTGCTTCATGAGCTTTACGTTCGGACTGGACGTCGGCGTCGTCATGATGAAGGGCGTCGCCTTCGGCGTGATCAGCTGCGTCACGATCCTTCCGTCCATGATCCTGGTGTTCCTGCCGCTGGTCCTGAAGACCCGGCACAGGCCGCTGGTCCCGAAGCTCGCATTTCTTCCGGGATGGGTGGCGAAGCACTACCGGGCGGTCCTCGTGCTCTTTGTCCTTATCTGGATCCCGGCAGTGATCGGCTACTTCCGGACGGACGTCTACTACGATCTGGACAAATCCCTGCCGACGTCGCTCCCTTCCGTGGAGGCGCGCGCGAAGCTGCAGGATACCTTTGATATGAGCAATACCATGATGATCCTCGCAGACGCGGATCTCTCCCCGAAAGCGGCCTCCGACCTGTGCGAGGAGCTGCGGGACGTGGACGGCGTGAAGGGCGTGATGGGGATCGACGCGTTCCTCGGAGCAGGCATCCCGCGGGACATGCTCCCGGAGGAGCTGTCCGGGAAGCTTCAGGCGGGCGGCTGGCAGCTGCTGCTCCTGACGAGCCGGTATCAGGCGGCCACGGATGAGATGGACGCGCAGATCAACGCCATCAATTCGATCCTAGACCGGCGCGATCCGAAGGCCATGCTGATCGGCGACGCCGCCTGCATCAAGGACCTGATCGTGATCTCGGACCACGATTTCAACGTCGTCAACTGGGTCTCCATCGGCATGATCTTCGTGATCATCCTCGTGGTATTCCGGTCTCTCAGCCTGCCCTTCCTGCTGGTGCTGACGATCGAATTTGCCATTTTCATCAATATGGCGGTCCCGTACTATACCGGGACGCCGCTGCCCTTCGTCGCCTCGATCATCATCGGGACCGTGCAGCTGGGATCGACCGTCGATTACGCGATCCTGATGACCAGCCGCTACCAGACCGAGCGGGCCGCCGGAAAGGGCCGGGACGAGGCGGTGCGCATCGCGCACAGCACGTCGATTCCCAGCATCCTGGTCAGCGGACTGACCTTTTTCGCGGCCACCTTCGGGGTGGGGATCTATTCGAACATCGATATCGTTTCTTCCCTGTGCACGCTGATGGCCCGCGGGGCCCTGATCAGCATGGCAGTGGTGATCACGGTGCTGCCGGCGCTTCTGATGCTCTTTGATCCGCTGATCGTGCGGACGGGCATCGGATTCCTGCCGAAGAAGCACCAGAAAGAGAACAGCGGCCTCGATCTGCAGAAGGCCTGAAAGAAAGGAGCGCTTATGAAAAAATGGAGAAAGCTGGCCGCGGCGGCCCTGTCGGCGTCGCTGGTCCTGTCGCTGGCCGGGTGCGGAAGCACAGGAAGCGCGGGCGAAGAGCCAGACGCCGCGGCAGAAGAGACGGAGCTGACGGCGGAGGACGTGGCGGCGGCCATGGAAAAGGCGGTCGGAAACGGAAAGACGGGATCTGCGGCCAAGGAGGAGACAGTCTATGTCTTTACGGACGCCTCCGGCGCCAAAAAATCCGTCACGGTCAGCAACTGGCTGAAGAATCCCGAGGGGGACTCGGTCCTCACGGATAAGAGCGGTCTGAAGGACATCACGAATGTGAAGGGCGACGAGACCTTCAGCGCGGACGGAGAGGAGCTGACCTGGAACGCGGACGGCGCCGACATCTACTATGAAGGCACCACGGACCGCGAGATCCCGGTCACCACGAAGATCACCTATTATCTCGACGGAGCGGAGATCGCTCCGGCGGAGCTGGCCGGAAAGAGCGGCAGAGTGACGATCCATATCGATTACGAGAACCATGAGAAGCGCGGAGACGTGTATGTGCCGTTCACCGCGGTCACGGGCATCGCATTTTCCAACAGCAACGCGAAAAATGTGACGGTAGACAACGGCTCGGTGCTCTCGGAAGGGAAAAATACCGTCGTGGTCGGCATGGCGTTCCCGGGCCTTCAGGAATCCGTTTCCGCGGTCCAGAAGGATACGGAAGCAAAGCTGGAGGAACTGGACGCGGACAGCGGTCTGACCGATAAGATCACGGATCTCGATATTCCGGATTCGGTGGAGATCACGCTGGATGCGGAAGCGTTCAAAATGACCGCCTGCCTGACCATGGTCTCCGCGGAGCTGCTCGCTCAGGAGGACGAAGAGGCGGATACGGACGCGGACGACGCGTTTGAAAAACTGGACAAAAAGGTGCAGGAGCTGACAGATGCCGGCAGTGAACTGACCGACGGCACCTCCGCGCTTGCGGACGGGGCGGACACGGCCGGAGACGGCGCGGGAGCCCTCGCGGACGGCGCGGAAGCGCTTGCGGACGGTGTCAAAGCCTACACCGACGGCGTCTCGCAGGTCGCCAAAGGCGCGGGAGCCCTCGCGGACGGGACGGATCCGGATACCAAGACGATCCGGCAGCTCGTTGACGGCGCGGCGGCGCTCGCAGGCGGGAGCAGACAGCTCGCGGACGGCACGGCGGCCGAGGCGGAAGGCCTTGCGGCCTATACGGCCGGCGTCGCTTCTTTAAATGAAGGACTTGCGAAGCTCAAAGCAGGCGTGGCGCAGACGGATCTTGCAAAGGGCATCTCTGATCTGGCGGAAGGCGCGAAGGGGCTGTCTGACGGCGCTTCGCAGCTTTCCGCAGGCGCAGATCAGGTCTTTGCGGGAGCGGACGCGCTGGAGAAGGGCGCGGCAGCTCTTCCGCAGCAGGCTGCGCAGGCCGCGCAGGCAGCCGGCCAGATCGGAACCCTCTCGGAAGGAGCGAAGCAGGTCGCGGACGGAGCCGGTGCGGCAAAGAGCGGCGCGGACAGTCTCGCGAAGGCAGTCGGATCGATCGCGGATCAGGCGGATCTTGGCGGTGTCAGCAGTTCCGGAGCAGCCGCGGATGCGGCATCCTCGAACCGCGTGGATGTCACCGGGATGCTGAAGGAAGCGCTCGGAGATTCCGGACTGTCCGACAGTGAGATCAGCGCGCTGGCCGGAAAGATCAACGACAAGGCGAACGCGGCGGTCAAAGAAGCCGCTTCGGACGCAGCGGACACCGTAAAAAGCGGGGCGGAAAAGAAGATGGGCGCCCTGAAAGACGCGGCGAAGAGCGCGAAGAGCGGCGCGGATCAGCTCTCCGGAACGCTCGTACAGGTCAGCGCGGGCGCTTCTTCCGTCAGCAGTGCGATCGAGGGCGCTTCCGGGACCCTTTCCGGCATGACAGATTCTCTGTCCGGTATGACGGAAGGCCTAGGCGCGCTTGCTGAGGGCAGCAAAGCCTTAAAGGAAGGCAGCGAGGCCCTGAAGGCAAATGCGCCGGCCCTTGCGGAAGGGGCGAAGCAGGCGGAAGGAGCCGCCTCACAGCTCGGCGCGGCGGTCGCAGGCATTACCGCGGCGGCAGACGGAGCGGCAGCTCTTGCGGGCTCTTCGGATCAGCTCCTTGCCGGAATGGAACAGCTGAAAGCGGGCGCGGAGCAGCTGAG
>ONST01000003.1 GCA_900320575.1 uncultured Eubacteriales bacterium | reverse complement strand
TATGCGAAGAGCGAGTCGTCCGGATGTTTTCAAGCGGTTTTAGCAGCTGAGACGGAGCGGTTATGTTACACCGGGCGCGGAAGCCGTTCGGGGCAGATGATCCGGCAGGTGCGGTTCGCAGATCAGTGATTCAATAAGCATAGGCTGCGAATCACCTGACGTGATTCACATCCTATGGTTTATGAGACGCAGCGGATGGCGTCTCATAAATCCGCCTGCGGCGGACGATCCCTTCGGGATTCGCCTCACACGGATGCGAATCACCTGACGTGATTCACATCCTATGATATAATAAGAATGCAGATGCGCGGATCTCCTGCTGAGAGATCCGGGAAGGGCAGGCAGTCATTGCTTACGATCGAACGGCTTCTGAAAACCAAAGAGAGCAGCGGAAAGCGCCTGGCGCGGATCTCGGTCCGGGAGCTGGTGGAATTCCTCCTTCGGAGCGGCGATATCGATTCGCGGCTCCCTTCCGGCACGGACAAAGAAGCGATGCTCGCCGGCGGGCGGATCCACCGGAAGATCCAGAAGAGCCAGAAGGCGAATTACCAAAGCGAGGTGCTCTTCCGTTTCGAAGAAGAGCGGGAGGAGCTGATCCTCCGCGTGGAGGGCCGGGCCGACGGCGTGATCACGGAGGAAGACGGCGTCACGATCGACGAGATCAAGGGCGTCTACCGGGACGTGACGAAAATGGAGGGGCCGGTGCCGGTGCATTTGGCCCAGGCGAAGTGCTATGCCTTCATGCAGCTGCACGAAGAGCCGGAGCTGCCCGGGATCGGCGTGCAGATGACCTACGCGGACCTCGACAGCGAGGAGATCCGCCGTTTTTCCTTTCACTATGAAAGAGCGGAACTGGAGAACTGGTTCGCAGCCCTGATGGACGGGCTTTACCGCTGGAGCCTCCTGCTCGTCCGGCATATGGAGCGAAGAAATGCCTCCATGGAGGGACTTTCCTTTCCGTTTCCCTACAGGGAAGGGCAGAAGAAGCTGACAGCGGCGGTCTACCGCTCGATCGAAAAGGGGGAACAGCTCTTTCTGATGGCGCCCACCGGCGTCGGCAAGACCATGGCCGCCGTCTATCCTTCCGTGCGCGCGGTGGGAACGGATCTGGCGGACCGCATTTTTTATCTGACGGCGAAAAATGAGACCAGAAAGGTCGGAGTGCAGGCCTTCCGGATCCTGATGGATCGGGGACTCCTTTTCCGGGTCGCGGATCTGACCTCCAAAGAGAAGATCTGCCCGCAGCGGGAAGTGCGCTGTACGCCGGAGGACTGTCCATACGCGCGCGGACATTTTGACCGGATCAATGAAGTGCTCTATTTTATGCTGGAGAAGGAGCTGCTGCTGGACCGGGAGACCGTGCTCCGGTACGCGAAGGAGGAACAGGTCTGCCCGTTCGAGCTGGAACTGGATCTGGCGTCCTTTTCCGACGCGGTGATCGGCGACTATAATTATGCCTTCGATCCTTCCGCGTCGCTCAGGCGATTCTTCGGCGAGGGCGTGTCCGGGAGATATGTGCTGCTCGTGGACGAGGCCCACAACCTTCCGGAGCGCGCACGGGACATGTACAGCGCTTCCCTGGAAAAAAAGGAGGTCCTCGCTGCCCGGAGGCTGGTGAAGGGGCAGGCGAAGCGTCTGGTGAGGCACCTGTCGAAGCTGAACGCTCTGCTTCTTGCCTGGAAAAAGGAGGAAACGGGAACGGCCCTCCGGACGCCGGTGGAGGCGGCGCCTGTGATTGAGGCGGCACAGAAGGCCGCGGAGGCGATGGAAGCCTTCTTTCACGACGGGGCGGACCCGAAGGTGAAGGAAGAACTGCTGGATTTTTATTTTCATCTGCGCAGTTTCACGGCAACCGCGGAGCGGATCGACGAGCATTATCTGCTCTATACGGAGGTTCCGGAAGACGGGGAATACGCGCTCGTGCTCCGGTGCATGAATCCTGCGGAGCGCCTGTCGGAGTACGTCGGGAAGGCGCGGACGCCGGTGTTCTTCTCCGCGACGCTCCTACCGGTGCAGTATTACAAGTCCCTGCTCACCACGAAGGAGGACGCGGCGGCCGTCTATGCGCGCTCCCCCTTCGATACGAAGCGGAGAAAGCTGCTGATCGCCTCTGACGTGGAGACCCGCTACCGCTCCCGGGGACCGGAACTGTACGGGAGGATCGCGGAGTACATTTTCCGCACAGCGAAGGCCCGGAAAGGCAACTACCTGGCCTTTTTCCCCTCCTACCGCTTCCTGAAAGACGTATTCGCCGCGTTCCGGCAGCGCTTCGGGGAGGAGGACGTGGACTGGGTCGTGCAGTCCCCGCAGATGCGCGAGGAAGACCGGGAGATCTTCCTGGAAAACTTCATGCCCGGTCCGAAGCGGTCCCTGGTGGGCTTCGTCGTCATGGGCGGCATGTTCGCGGAGGGGATCGATCTGACGGGAGAGAAGCTGATCGGCGCGGTCGTGGCCGGCTGCGGGCTCCCGCAGGTGTCGGAGAGCAGGGAACTGATGAAGCGTTATTACGATGAGCGGGGAGAAAACGGCTTCGATTACGCCTACCGTTTTCCGGGCATCAACAAGGTGCAGCAGTCCGCAGGACGGGTGATCCGCACGGCGGAGGACCGGGGCGTGATCCTGCTGCTGGATTCGCGGCTCCTTACCGCGGGGTACCGGAGGCTCTTTCCGCTGGAGTGGAGCGACGCGGAGGAGACGGAGATCTCCTCGGTGTGGGAACAATTGACGGAATTCTGGTCCGATTCTCCGCAAGGCCTGTGAAGATTTATCGCTTTCGGAGCGGAGAGATTTAAGGTATACTGATAGCAGCAAAGAGTACGGCATTTCAGAAGGAAAGGACAGCAGATGGTAAGAAGAGTCTACGTTGAAAAGAAACCCTCCTTTGCAGTACAGGCGAAGGATCTCCGCCACGAGATCCGGCATTATCTCAACATCGCCGGCTGTGAGGACGTCCGGGTCTTCATCCGGTATGATGTGGAGAATATCTCGGACGAGGTATTTGAGCAGGCCGCGGTCTGCGTGTTCTCCGAGCCGCCTGTGGACCGGATCTACTTCGAGAAGCTTCCGGAGGCGGAAGACGCGCATGTATTTTCCGTGGAATATCTTCCGGGACAGTTCGACCAGAGGGCGGATTCCGCGGAACAGTGCATCCGGTTCCTCGACGAACGCGAGGATCCGACCGTGCGCTCGGCGACGACCTATATGATCCTCGGAGATATCACGGAGGAGGAGCTCGCCGCGATCGAGAGCGACTGCATCAACCCCGTGGATTCCCGTCTGACGGACGAAGTGAAGCCGAAGACCCTGCTCGCGGACTATCCGGAGCCGGAGGATGTGGCGGTGTTCACGGGCTTTGCCGAAATGGAAGAGGAGCCGCTCCTTGCGCTCTACCGCTCTTTGGGGCTGGCCATGACCTTCGAGGATTTCAAATTTATCCAGGCGCATTTCGCGAAGGAAGAACACCGGGATCCGACCGTGACCGAGATCCGGGTGCTGGACACCTACTGGTCGGATCACTGCCGCCACACGACCTTCCTCACAGAGCTGAAGCATGTGACCTTCGGCGAGGGCGATATGAAAAAGCCCATCGAGGACACCTTCCGTCAGTATCTGGCGGACCGCGACGAGCTCTACCGCGGCCGGAGCGACAAGTTCGTCTGCCTGATGGATCTGGCGCTCCTCGGCGCGAAGAAGCTGAAGGCGGAGGGAAAACTTGCGGATCAGGAGGAGTCGGACGAGATCAACGCCTGCTCCATCGTGGTCCCGGTGGACGTGAACGGCGTGGAAGAGGAGTGGCTCATCAATTTTAAAAATGAGACCCACAACCATCCGACCGAGATCGAGCCCTTCGGCGGAGCGGCCACCTGCCTCGGCGGAGCGATCCGCGACCCGCTCTCCGGGCGGACCTATGTCTACCAGGCGATGCGCGTGACCGGCGCGGCGGATCCCACGGTACCCCAGAGCGAGACCCTTCCGGGAAAACTGCCCCAGAAGAAGCTGGTGAGGCAGGCGGCCCGGGGCTACAGCTCCTACGGCAACCAGATCGGCCTTGCGACCGGATTTGTCAAAGAGATCTATCACCCGAACTACGTGGCGAAGCGTATGGAGATCGGCGCCGTGATCGCGGCGGCTCCCCGGCGCGCCGTACAGCGCCTGACCTCTGATCCCGGAGATGTGATCATCCTTCTGGGCGGACGCACGGGACGCGACGGCATCGGAGGCGCCACCGGTTCCTCCAAGGCCCACAATACCGAGTCCACCAATACCTGCGGAGCGGAGGTCCAGAAGGGCAACGCGCCGACTGAGCGCAAGCTCCAGAGGCTGTTCCGGCGGGAAGAAGTGGCGCATCTGATCAAAAAATGCAACGATTTCGGCGCCGGCGGCGTATCCGTCGCCATCGGCGAGCTGGCGGACGGCCTCATGGTCGAGCTGGACAGGGTGCCGAAGAAGTACGCGGGCCTGGACGGAACGGAACTGGCGATCTCCGAATCCCAGGAGCGCATGGCGGTCGTCGTGGATCCTAAGGATGTGGAGCAGTTCCTGGCCTATGCGGCAGAGGAGAATCTGGAAGCGACCCCGGTGGCCGTGGTGACGGAGGAACCGCGCCTCGTGCTGAACTGGCGGGGAAAGAAGATCGTGGATCTCTCCCGCGCCTTCCTCGATACCAACGGCGCGCACCAGGAGACGGACGTCTTCGTGGAGATCCCGGACCGATGGAACTCCGAGATGAATCTGAACGGCGACGTGATCGATCTGGCGGATTCCGCCGCGGTAAAGCGCCACTGGCTGGGGACCCTCGCGGATCTCAATGTCTGCTCCCAGAAGGGCCTTGTGGAGATGTTCGACAGCTCCATCGGCGCCGGCTCGGTGCTGATGCCCTACGGCGGGAAGTACCAGCTGACCGAGACTCAGGTCATGGCGGCGAAGGTCCCGGTGGCGGACGGGGAGACGAATACGGTCACTCTGATGAGCTACGGCTTCGATCCGAACCTGATGAGCTGGAGCCCCTATCACGGCGCGGCCTGGGCGGTCGCATCCTCGGTGGCGAAGATCGCTGCGGCCGGCGGCGACGTGACGAAGATCCGCTTCACCTTCCAGGAATATTTCCGGAGAATGAGCG
>ONST01000052.1 GCA_900320575.1 uncultured Eubacteriales bacterium | reverse complement strand
TGACCGTAACGGCCGACACCCTCAACAAATTCCCGGTGACGGTCAATAAGCCGGACGGCGCGTCCTATCAGTGGCAGGTGAAGGAAAGCGCCTCTTCCGCCTGGAGGAATTTCACGGAGAAGAAGACGGCTCTCACCAGCCAGCTGTATTTTACGGTGACGGCCGCGATGAACGGCTGGCAGTTCCGCTGCATCGTGAAGAACGGGACGGAGACGGTCACTTCGAAGGCCTTTACAGTCACCGTGAGCGGAGCCGGCTCAGCTGCGGGCGGAAAGAAGATCATCTGTATCGATCCCGGCCACCAGAAGAAATCGAACACCGCGAAAGAAGCGGTCGGGCCGGGCTCCTCGACGACGAAATACAAGGTCACGGCGGGCGCCACCGGCATGGCGACGAAGCAGCTGGAATCGGAACTGAACCTCAAGGTGGGGCTGGCGCTGAAGACCGAGCTGGAAAAACGGGGATATACGGTCGTCATGACGCGCATTTCCCAGGATGTGAATCTGAGCAATCAGGAGCGGGCCGCCATTGCCAACAATGCGAAGGCGGACGCGATGATCCATCTGCACGCGAACAGCAGCTCCGACACCTCGATCCGCGGCGCGAACGCGATCTGCATGCCGAAGACATCGCCCTATAACCCGTCTCTCTACACGCAGAGCTATGCGCTCTCCACGAAGGTGCTCGCGGCGATGACGAAGAAGAGCGGGATCGCGAGCAGGGGCGTGCGCACCAGCAATTCCTATACGGGCATCAACTGGTCGAAGGTACCGGTCACCATCGTGGAGATGGGCTACCTCTCGAACGCAGCGGAGGATAAGCTCCTGGCCACCAGCGCCTGCCAGAAAAACATCGTACAGGGCATCGCCGACGGGATAGACGCGTATTTTGCCGGCTGACGGGTCGAAAAAACCATCGAAAAAACGGCGGCAGATACTGGAATCTCATTTTACGGTATGTTACAATGACCCCGGTGTATCAGGCACCGGGGCCGTTTTATGTCCCGGCAGATCCTGAATTGCCGGGGAAAGAGTGAAAGATGAAGAAGTTCTGGAAAACGATCAGCTGCCTTGCGGCAGCGGCATTTCTTGCCGTGTCCCTTCCGGTATCCGCGTACGCGTCGGATCCGCTGACCAATTATCTGACGGACTGGCCGCAGATGGACGACATCGGCCAGGATTACGCGGTCGTCATGGACGCAGAGAACGGGGCGATCCTCTATTCGCTGAACCGCAATGACGAGGCCTATCCCGCCAGCATTACCAAGATCATGACCTGCCTCCTGGTCCTGGAAAATACGGAGATGGACGAGATCGTCACCATGTCCGAAGCAGGCCTCCATGAGGCCTACAGCGGCAGCTCCAATATCAATCCCCAGATGGGGGAGGAGTTTACGGTGGAGCAGTGCCTCTATATGCTGATGCTCAAGTCCGCCAATGACGTCGCGGCCCAGCTTGCGGAGCACGTGGCCGGCGACGTGGACGATTTCGTGGACATGATGAACGAGCGGGCGGAGGAACTGGGCTGCGAGCACACGCATTTCAACAATCCCAACGGCCTTCCCGACGAGGACCACTACACCTGCTGCGAGGATATGGCCCGGATCATGCGGGACGCTCTGCAAAATGAGACCTTCCGCGAGGTCATTCATACCCAGCGCTACGTGATCGGTCCTACCAATATGACGGACGGTTCCCGGGTCTACGACAATCACAACGCTCTGATCATGGAAGACGACGACCGCTATTTCGAGGACTGCATCGGCGGCAAGACCGGGTACACGGATTCCGCCTGGCGGACGCTGGTGGAGTCGGCGGAGCGGGACGGCATGACCCTGATCAGCGTGCAGATGCACGGACCGACGAACGACGATTTCAACGACGCGGTGGAGCTCCTGGAGTACGGTTTTGACAATTTCGAGCGGATCGGGATCGACGAGGAGACCGACGGCGGGCGCTTTACCGGCTCGGTCACGGTGCCGGAGGATTTCTCGCTGGAGGATCTCGACTACGAGGAGGACGAGAACGCGGACGGCGATCCGGTCCGCTACTATTCCTACGAGGACGTTCCGGTGGGATATGCGGTGTTCGAGAAGACGGAGGAGCAGGAACCGGAGGAGACGGCTGCCGCTGTGACGGATGAGGAAACGGACGGAGACGACGGCGGAGAAGGGTCCGGAGAGGACACCCTGACCCGCAGCGCGGACACGGACGACGGGGCGGAGGACAAAGAACCTGCGATCACCAGTACGACACTGGCTCTGTTCGTCCTCGTGATGCTTTCCCTGATCTTTGTGGCGCTCCGCGTCCTGGCAGTGCACCTGCGCAGGCAGAAGCGGCGCCGCGAGGAGCTGGAAGAGAAATATTACCGGGATCGGTAAAGACCCGGGGGGAACATACAAAAAAGCGGCCGCGGGGCCGCTTTTTTGCGCGATCAGGAACGCGCGCTGCAGTTCGATCAGTCAAAAAAACAGGCGCGGAAGCGCCTGAAGATCTTCATTTTTTATGTCCGTGCGCCTCACTTCGAATCTTCTCCAACAGACGGAACCTCTCCAGTTAGCTCGGCCCAGGCACCCTTACGTCACACGAAAGCTCCCGCTTAGTGCTGCTGTGTTCCCACCCTGACACGGTTCACGGGTTTCCGTTGCGTAAGACCCAGACGTCATCACCACTTAAAGAGGGCAGCTCCACCAAATCAGACCCTCGGCTCTCGGCATCACCCCTGCTGTAGCGGACTGCAGGTTACAGGGCCCCGCTAATGCCCCGGCTGCACGGACCACACAAGTATAGCGGAAAAATGCAGAATTGTCAAATGTTCCCTGTTGGTGTAAACTGTAAAGAATGAAGCGCCGGGCCGCTGCCGGACCGGAACCTTCCCAAAGGGAGCTCATTTCCGGCGCGGCGGGAAAAATACGGCGGGACGGGCGGTCTTTGACCTGCCTGTCCGTAAAGAACAGGAAATGGACCCTGCCTGCAGGCAGAGGAAGAAGGAGAGCTGCCATGAAACGAATCGGAATGCTGACCAGCGGGGGAGACTGCCAGGCGCTGAACGCCACCATGCGCGGCGTCGTCAAGGGGCTCAGCCACAATCTCGACGACCTGGAGATCTACGGCTTTATCGAGGGCTATAAGGGCCTTATTTACGGGAATTACCGTCTGCTGACGGCCCGGGACTTTTCCGGTATCCTGACCCGGGGCGGCACGATCATCGGTTCCTCCCGCCAGCCGTTCAAGCTGATGCGGGTCCCTGACGCCAACGGGCTTGACAAGGTCAAGGCGATGGTCTCCAATTATAAGAAGCTCCGGCTCGACTGCCTGGTGGTGCTCGGCGGAAACGGCTCGCAGAAGACCGCGAACCTGCTCCGGGAGGTGGGGCTCAACATCATCCACCTGCCCAAGACTATCGACAATGATATTTTCGGGACGGATCTGACCTTCGGCTACCAGTCCGCCATCGATATCGCCACCAACTGCATCGACTGCATCCACACCACGGCGTCCTCCCACGGACGGGTGTTCATCGTGGAGGTCATGGGACACAAGGTCGGCTGGCTGACGCTCTCGGCCGGTGTGGCCTCGGGCGCGGACGTGATCCTGATTCCGGAGATCCCCTATGATCTGAAGAAGGTCTGCGCGGCCATCGACAGGCGCCACACCTCCGGCAAGAAGTTCACGATCCTCGCGGTGGCGGAAGGCGCGATCCCCAAAGAGATCGCGAAGCTGGAGAAGAAGGAACAGAAGAAGGAAATGGAAAAGATCGCCCGCAGCTATCCTTCCATTTCCTATAAGCTGGCAGCGGATATCACCGCGAAGACCGGCTATGAAGTGCGGGTGACGGTCCCGGGGCACGTGCAGCGGGGCGGTACGCCGGATCCCTTCGACCGGGTGCTCTCCACCAAACTCGGTGCCTATGCGGCCCAGCTGATCCTGCAGGAGGAGTACGGCTATATGGTCGCCATCGTCAATAATGAAGTGAAGAAAGTGAAGCTGCAGGAGAGCGCGGGGAAACTCAAGACCGTGGATCCCCACGATCAGACCGTAGAGCTCGCAAAGCTCATCGGCATCAGCTTTGGAGACTGATCTATGTCCTATGTCGCACTGTACCGCAAGTTCCGGCCCCGGATCTTCGACGACGTCAAGGGCCAGGACGCTGCGGTCACGACCCTCAGGAACCAGGTGCGGACCGGAAAACTTCAGCACGCGTACCTGTTCTGCGGGACCCGGGGCACCGGCAAGACGTCGGCTGCCCGGATCATGGCGCGCGCCGTGAACTGCGAACATCCGGAAAACGGCAATCCCTGCAACGAATGCCCGTCCTGCCGGGCGATCCTGTCCGGCTCGTCCATGAACGTCACCGAGATCGACGCCGCCTCCAACAACGGAGTGGACAACATCCGGCAGCTCATCGAGGAGGTGCAGTACCGCCCGGCTTCGGGCAATTACAAGGTCTATATCATCGACGAGGTGCATATGCTTACGCCCAGTGCCTTCGACGCGCTGCTGAAGACACTGGAGGAACCGCCCTCCTACGTCCTGTTCATTCTGGCGACAACGGAGGCGGGAAAAGTTCCTCCGACGATCCAGTCCCGGTGCCAGCGCTACGATTTCCGTCGGATCCGCTCTTCCGTGATCACGGAGCGCATGCGGGAGCTGCTGACGGAGGAAGGCGCGGAAGCCGAAGACAGGGCTCTCGCCTTTGTCGCCCGCAAGGCGGACGGCTCCATGCGCGACGCGCTCTCGCTGCTGGATCAGTGCATGGCCTTCTACATGGGGCGGGAACTGACGTATGAGCGGGTCCTTTCCGCGCTGGGCGAGGCGGATACCGCGGCCTTCGGAAAGCTCCTGCGCTGCCTGATCCGCCGTGATGCGGGCGGAGCGGTACGGCTGTTCGAAAAACTGGTCGGCGGCGGGCTCGAGATCGGGCAGTTCGTCAACGATCTGATCTGGTATTTCCGGAATCTGCTCCTTATGATGGCTTCTCCGGAGGGCATCGGAGTGGATCTGCCTGAAGAATCGAAGGAGGAGCTGCGCACGCTTGCGGCACAGACGGACGAAGCGTACGTGATGCGCTGCATCCGGGTTCTCTCGGATCTGCAGAATACGATGCGCTACGCATCCAACCGGCGGGTGCTGACGGAGATCGCCCTGATCCGGCTCGCGCGGCCGCAGACCGACACCGATCTTGAAAGCCTGCGCGAGCGGGTGCGGGAGCTCGAAGGACGGATGGAGCAGCTCCGGGCAGGAGCCGTGCCGGTGCCTCCGCCTGCTGCTTCTTCTTCCGTTTCTCATGAAGAGCCGGAAGAAGAAGAGGAAGGACCTTCGGAGGTGCTGCCTGCGGCGCCGGAGGAGCTGCGGGAGATCGCGGCGAACTGGGGCCGGGTGGTCGGAAGCCTGCAGGACGGGTTCCTGCGGAATCAGCTGAAGGACGCGGTCCCGCATTTTAAACCGGAAGAAGCGGAACCGAAGCTCTACGTGGAGATCCGGGCGGACCTCTCGGAGCGCCTTGTCGCGGATCCGGAAAAGGCCCGGGAACTGGAAGCGGAGATCGTCCGTCAGTTCAAAAGAAGCGTTCCGGTCGAACTGTACCGGCAGAAGGATAAGAGTCCCGGAGCCGTGCGGATCGGTGTGGAAGAAGCCATGCGCGGGCGGATCGCGATGCCGGCCGAGATCGCGGACGACGAGGAATTTGAGGAATAGCAAAGCGGCCTGCGCTGGGGAAATGCGCGCACCGCGCGGGACGGGGCGCCTGTCCCGTTTCAGGAACAGATAAGGAGGATACAGCATTGGCAAAAAGAGGCGGCTACGGCGGCGGAATGGGCATGCCGGGCAATATGAACAACCTGATGAAGCAGGCCCAGAAGATGCAGAAGCAGATGGAGGAAAACCAGAAGAAGCTGGAAGAGGCCGAGTACCGGATCACGGCCGGCGGCGGAGCGGTGGAGCTCGTCATCACCGGAAAACGGGTGATCAAGTCCCTGAAGATCGATCCGGACGCCGTGGATCCCGAGGATGTGGAGACGCTGGAAGACCTGATCATGGCGGCATTCAACGAGGCGACTGCGAAGGTGGACGCCGAGACTATGAATCAGATGAACAAGCTTACCGGCGGCATCGGCGGCATGGGAGGCTTCGGCGGTGGACTATTTTAGTGGAAGGATCAGCGATCTGATCGAGCAGCTCGGCTCGCTCCCCGGCATCGGGCGGAAGACCGCGCAGCGGCTCGCATTTCACATTGTGAGCATGCCGGAGGAGAAAGTGAAGAAGCTCTCGGATGTGCTGATCGAGACCCGCAGGAATGTCCGCTACTGCAGAGAGTGCTGCACGCTGACGGACGCGGAGCTCTGCCCGATCTGCAGCAGCCCGAAGCGGGATAAGCGCGTGATCATGGTCGTGGAGACGCCCAGAGATCTGGCGGCCTACGAGAAGACCGGGAAGTTTACCGGAGTGTATCACGTGCTGCACGGGGCGATCTCCCCGATGCTGGGGATCGGTCCGGACGATATCCGGCTCAAAGAACTGATGCGGCGCCTGGAAGGCGACGTACAGGAAGTGATCATCGCTACGAACTCTTCCCTGGAGGGGGAGACCACGGCGATGTACATCAGCCGCCTGATCAAGCCGACAGGGATCCGTGTGACGCGGATCGCCAGCGGCGTTCCGGTGGGCGGCGACCTGGAAAATATTGACGAAGTGACGCTGCTGCGGGCCCTCGAAGGCCGGACGCAGCTGTAATAAGGCGGCCGCAGACGGATCTTTTGGATGCGGCAGCGTGTAAGATCCGGCAGAAGGATCTGCGCCGGAGACAGGTGAGCTATGGGAAACGTGCGGGATTTTTTCGCAGATAAATTCAGCTTTCTCGGGGAGACCGTGAGGGATGCCGCGTACCGGATCCGTTTTCTGGAGGAGGAACCCTACGACGAGGAAGAGGCGGAGTATGTCCGCGCGAAAAATGAGCGGAGGATCCGCACGCTCTTTACCGTGCTGGTGATCCTGGCCATTGCCGTGGCGGTCCTTCTGGTCCGGAGGAGCGCGGACCGGCGGACCTACTCCGGATACGAGGTGGTGAAGGCCATCGACAAGGCGGACAATGTCTCCGAGTACCGCTACGCGGGGAACAATATCCTCCGCTATTCGCCCGACGGCGCGGCCCTTTCCACCCGGGAAATGGAGACCATCTGGGATCTGTCCTTTGCGATGTCCGATCCGGAGGCGGAGGTCCGGGGCACGAGCATCGTGATCTACGATAAGCTGGGAACGTCCGTGATGGTGCTGGGACCGGAGGGGAAGATCGGAAGCTTCGATACCGGAAAGCCCATCAACCGGGCTGCCGTTTCCGCCCAGGGCAACGTGGCCTGCGTACTGACGGAAGGAAGCCGGGCATGGATCAACTATTACACGCCGGCGGGTTCGGAGATCGCCTCGGTCTCCACGACGATGTCGGATCCGGGCTATCCGGTGTACCTCTCCCTTGCGCCGGACGGCATGCATCTGGCCGTCTCTTATCTCAACGCGGAGACCGGAAGGCCGGGTTCGCGCGTGGTCTTCTATGATTTCTCGGAGAACCGGGAGGAGGACGAGGCGCTCGCGGAGGATTACCCCGGAACGGTCATCCCGGAGATCCGCTACCTGAACGACCAGTATGCCGCCGCTTTCCGCGACGACGGTTTTACGGTCTACAATGTTAAGAACGGCATATCGGTCCACCGCTCCGAGAGTTTTGACGAGGATGTGGCCAGCGTATTTTACGATGAGAATTACTTCGGCTTCGTGTTCCGCAGCATCGAGCGGGGGCACCGCTACGAAGTAAAGCTGTTCGACGCTTCCGGGGCGGCGGTGACGGAGGCGGACATCGATATCGCCTACGACCGCGCGCGTATCTGCGGAGACGAGATCATTCTCTTTAATTCCACGGAATTTGCGGTCTGCTCGAAAAAAGGCTTCAACCGCTTTACCGGTACGCTTAACGAGGGCAATATCGCCGATATCCTGAAGATCGAATCGAACCGTTATCTGGTCATGACGGATCAGACGACGGAGACCATCAAGCTGATACGATGAATATACTTACGATCGCCGTGATACTTGCGGCATCCCTTATTATGGCAAGAGGCTTTTTCAGGGGCTTCCTGAAAATGCTCTTTTCCATGTGCTTTTTCGGGCTGATCCTGCTGCTGACGGCGGCGCTCACGCCGAAGGTCCATCACCTGCTGGATACCAGCGTCTATGTCCGGACCTTTGCGGAAGAAGAGATCGAAGAC
>ONST01000035.1 GCA_900320575.1 uncultured Eubacteriales bacterium | reverse complement strand
GAATGCCCGAAGAATCCACGGTCAGTCCGCTCTTCGCCTTTCCGGAGCGCTTTTTCAGCCGCGCGAGCGGGATCACGCCCAGGCAGGAAATATTGAAGACCTTCCGCAGATCCTCCTCCGAACGGATCGTCATCCGGGTCAGCGCGTAGAGGATCAGGAAGACCACGCAGCCCGCCGCGCCGATCAGCGCTCCCAGCTCCGCCCGCCGCCGGAAATTCGGCGCATTCGCGGGAGAGGCAGGCACGCCGCTCTCGTCCATCGGGCCCAGCTCCACATTTCCGATCACGTACTCACTGACCGAGGGATAATTGCGGATCACTGCCTGCAGGATGTCGTAGGCCAGCTGGCCGTTCGAGGCGTCCACGGACAGGGTGATCAGGTTCGTCCCGGACAGGGCCGTCGCCCGCACCGTACCGGGCACCGAGCTCATGCCGATGTCGTCGGCCACCTTGCGCTTCAGCACATCGCTGGTCAGGATATAGGGAAATACCTCGCCCAGCTGCTTCGCCACGGTCTGGTTGTAGTCGCTGGAGCTGTAGCCCACGGATTCCACGGTCTTCACCGTAAAGGTCGAATAGGCCGTGTAGTAGGGCTCGTAGGTCCAGCGCGCGTAGAAATACATCAGGGAAGCGCAGACCGAGACCACCGCGAGGAAGCACCACCAGTAGCGGAGGAGGCCCTTCCACATATCGTCGATCAGGGTACTGAAATCGATCTTTTCTTCTTCGGGAACAGCACTTCCGCGTCTCTTCTCAACGTCCATACTGCCCTCCATAACCGTAGCCGTAGCTGTAGCCGTAAGAACTGATGGAGCCCACGCCGGCCGCGGTCACATTGTTGAAGACCACGCCCAGGAGCTTCTCATTTCCTCCGTTCAGCACGTCGATCGCGTCGTTGATGTCGCCGGCCTCCACCATATGCTGGCGCACGGTCAGCACCGAGCAGTCCACCATCGCGGCCAGCTCCTCGGCGTCCGCCACCAGCTGCATCGGCGGCGTATCCACCACCACGTAGTCCACCACCTGGCGGCAGCTGTTGATGAGGTTGCGGATCCGGCCCGTGGAGAACATCTCCAGGGACTGGGGCGCCGCGGTCTTGTTGAGGATCGCCAGCAGCGAGGTTCCCGGGACTTTCCGGATCAGGTCCTTCGTCTCGGCCTTGCCGTCCAGCACGTCGCTCAGATTCACGAACTCCACGTCCTGCATATTCAGCACACGGAACATCGACGGTTTCCGGAAGTCCGCGTCGATGAGCAGCACCTTCCGCCCCTCCTGCGCCATCGCGATGGCCAGATTGGCGGCGATCGTGGACTTTCCTTCATTTTCCATGACCGAGGTCACGAGGACCGTCCGCGCGTTCTTCTCGTTCATCAGATTGATGACGCGGCTCGCCAGCTTGCGGATCGTCTCCACATAGCGGAAGCTGGTCACCGGATCCGAGATGAGGATCGACTTCTTGGTCTTCTTCAGGCGCTGCCGCAGCGTGTGATACTTCGATTCATGCGCCACCGACGCCAGAAGGCGCGTATCCAGCTTCAGCTCCACGTCCTTGTTGCTGCGGATCGTGTCGCGCATCGCCGAGAAAAAGCCCACCAGCAGGATCAGCAGGACGGCGGCCGCCGCCATCGCCTGCACGACGCGCTTCCGTGTGCTTAAGACATTTTCCGGACCGGTCGGCACCTGCGGCGGTTCGAGGATCGTGAGATTGATGTCGCCCATCAGATCCTTCGAGACCAGCCGGTAATTCTGCAGGATCGACTTCATTTCCCGGAAAGACAGCGAGGGCGTCTCCGCGCGCACCGTCACCACCAGCAGGTTCGTCTGCGGCAGGTTCTCCGCCTTTGCCGAGCCGTGGAAATAGTCGAGACCGCTCTCCTCAGCGACCATTTTCTGTAAAATGCTGCTGTTCAAAAGCTCCGTAAAGCGGCTCGCGGAATCCGAGGCCGAATACAGGTTCTGATAGACGTTCGTACTGCTGCCGGCCCGGGTCACGACCAGGGTCGTGCGGGTCGCGTAGACCGGCTTATAGCGCCAGGTCAGGAAGACCTGGGTCACCATGCCCACGCTGACCACCAGCAGAAGGATCGGCAGCCATTCCCGGAGAATGTCCATGAGGATACTGTAGTAATTGACCGTACCCCTGCCGCTTGCAGTTGTTTTTTCTTCCATATCCTCAGGCCTCTCTCACCGTCACAAAGAGCCGGACGCTTCCCGTCAGATTCTCCTGATTGCTGTTGGTAATGGTCATTGAGTAAGTTACCGTGTAGGTCCCCGGAGTCTCCGGAACGACCGGATTGTCCACCTCGATGGAATCGCGCCCGATCACGACCTTCTCGCCCCGCTCGCGTTCCTCGTCGAAATAATTGCCCGCACCGTCCACGGCCTCGTAGGTCCGTCCGCCGATGGTCACCGACTCGATCAGCGCCTTCGGATCGAAGCTCTCGCCCGGATCCAGGTAATACGCGTACTGCGAAAGCGTGATCTGCGGCCCGGCGTAGCCCGCGCTCTCGCGGATCTCCACCACCACCGGCAGATTCACCACGTCACCGGCGCTGTTCGCGACCTGGAGACGCACCGGATAGAGTCCCGGCTG
>ONST01000002.1 GCA_900320575.1 uncultured Eubacteriales bacterium | reverse complement strand
ATTTCAAGGTCTTGTATGTGTTTCATTGTTCAGTTATCAAGCTGCGCTGCTCTCTCGAGCGAACTTTGATATTGTATCGCGGTTTTACCGGGTTGTCAATACCTTTTTTAAATTATTTTTGCGATCCTTCGAACTTGTTCTGTTCGTTTTCCCGACCGCAATTAAGGATTCTAGCACTCGTTTGAATCAGTGTCAACAGCAAATTTTTTTTCAATTTATTTTTCTGCCTGCCCGAGAGCGGCGATGGCCCCGCGGAGATTCTCCGCCGGCAGAAGGCGGATGCCCTCGATCCCCCGGCAGTTCTTCAGGTTGGCCTTCGGCAGGATCACCGCTTCGAATCCCAGTTTTTTCGCCTCCTGAACGCGCTGCTCTGCCTGGCTCACGGCCCGCACTTCTCCTGAAAGCCCCACTTCCCCGAAGACCATCAGTTTATCGGAGACGGGAATATTCCGGAAGCTGGAGACGATCGCCAGTACGATCCCGAGGTCCACCGCCGGTTCGTTCATGCGGATGCCGCCTGCCAGATTCACATAAGCGTCGCAGTCGGACAGGGAGATGCCGCAGCGTTTTTCCAGCACGGCCATCAGCAGATTGACGCGGTTGTAGTCGCAGCCGGCCGCCGTTCTTCGCGGCATACCGAACGCGGTGCGGCAGATCAGGGCCTGCACCTCCAGAAGGACCGGACGGGTTCCCTCGATCGAGCAGGCCACGACGGAACCGGAGGCCCCGGCCGGCTTTCCGCTCAGCATATATTCTGAAGGATTCGGCACCTCCGCAAGACCACTCCCGCGCATTTCAAAGACGCCGATCTCGTTCGTGGAACCGAAACGGTTCTTGACCGCCCGCAGGATCCGGTAAGAGGCGTGCCGGTCTCCCTCAAAATAGAGCACCGTATCCACCATGTGCTCCAGGACTCTGGGTCCTGCGACTGCGCCGTCCTTCGTGACGTGCCCTACGATGAAAATGGAAATGCCCAGGCTCTTTGCCAGCTGAAGCAGAACGGCGGTCGCCTCCCGCACCTGGGACACAGAGCCCGGCGCGGACGCGATCTCCTCGGAATACATCGTCTGAATGGAGTCGATCACGCAGACGGCAGGTCTTCTGGTGCGGATCGTCTCTCCGATGGTCCCGAGATCCGTCTCGCACAGCAGTAGCAGACTGTCGGGCATTTCCCCGATCCGCTCCGCGCGCATGCGGATCTGCTGCAGAGACTCCTCTCCGGAAATGTAGAGCACCTCCGGTCCGGCCTCTGCCAGATTCCGGCAGGCCTGCAGGAGCAGGGTGGATTTCCCGATGCCGGGATCTCCTCCGATCAGGATCAGGGAGCCGGGGATCACCCCTCCTCCGAGCACCCGGTCAAATTCGGAGATGCCGGTCTGTGAACGGCTGTGCTCCTCCATGGAGACGTCCCGGATCCGCACGGGAGCGGCGGCAGTGGTGCCCCGCTGCCGCGCGGAAGGCTTTCCGGCCGTCTTCGGTGCGGCCGGCTCCTCTACAAAGGTATTCCACTCCCGGCAGGCCGGGCACTGCCCCATCCATTTTGCCGATTCATGTCCGCAGTTCTGGCAGAAAAATATGGTCTTCTTGCCTGCCGCCTTTGCCATCAGTACCTCCCCGGGGATCTGTTACGCCCGCTCGATCAGAACATCCGCCTGCTCCATTTCATCCAGTCCGACGCTGAAGGAGAGCTTCCCGCCCAGATTCGTGCGCAGGGTGTCGCAGAGTTCTCCATTAATGTAGATCCGATAATCCTGTTCCGGATCCGCCTCTACCGTGATCTGGGAACGCTTCGGCCCCTCCACGCGGAAACGCATGCCGTTTTCCGTATAGGCGAAACCGGTCACGGCCGTTCCCGGAACGGACTCAAAAACGAACAGCTCGTTCCGCTCGAGACGGGTGATCTCCGCGAAGGTCTTTACCTTATAGAGATCCCCCTCGTGTTCAAAATCCGGCTTTTTTGTCTTCTGCGCCAGTTCGTAGTTTCCGAAGCTGAGACTTCCGTCCGCTTCCGGGCGAATCAGTTCACTGATCACTGCCATGTTTCATTCCTCCTCATGCCTGTTGCGGGGTTGAAATACGATCCGGTTCTTTCTCATCGTAACGGTGACCGTGTCGCCGCGCCGGAGCTCTCCGGAAAGCAGCTGCTGTGCCAGGGGATTTTCCACCTCCTCCTGGATGGCCCGCCGGGCGGGCCGTGCGCCGAACTTCGGGGAGTATCCCTTCTCGGCCAGATATCTGCGCACCGCCGGACGGACCGCAAGCGTCAGTTCCATCTGCTGCTGCGAGCGGCGGATCAGATCCTTCAGCTGCAGGCGGACGATCTCCTCGACCTCCTGCTTCGTCAGGGGATGGAACACGACGATCTCGTCGATCCGGTTCAGGAATTCCGGCCGGAAAATGCGCTTCACTTCGTCCATCACGCCTTCCTTCATGCGCTCATAGTCCAGCTGTTCGTCCTCTCTGGCCGAAAAACCGAGCCGTTTCGGATCCACGATATGCTGTGCTCCCGCATTGGAAGTCATGATGATACAGGTATTTTTAAAATCCACCTTTCTGCCGTGGGCGTCGGTGATATGCCCTTCGTCCAGCACCTGCAGGAGGATATTGAAAACGTCCGGATGCGCTTTTTCGATCTCGTCGAACAGCACCACGCTGTACGGATGGCGCCGGACACGCTCCGAGAGCTGTCCGCCGTCGTCGTAGCCGATGTAGCCCGGAGGCGAGCCGATCAGCCGCGACACGCTGTATTTTTCCATGTATTCCGACATATCCACGCGGATCATGCTGCTCTCGGACCCGAACACCGCCTCAGCCACCGCCTTGGAGAGCTCCGTCTTGCCGACACCGGTAGGTCCGAGGAACAGGAAGCTCCCGGTAGGCCGCCTGGGATCCTTCAGGCCCACGCGCCCTCTGCGGATCGCACCGGAGATCGCCTGCACCGCTTCCTCCTGTCCGATGACCCTCTTATGGAGCGTCTTTTCGAGAGACGCCAGCTGGCGGCTTTCCTCCGCCTGCAGCCGGGATACGGGTACGCCGGTCCACTCGGAGACGATCTCCGCCACTGTATCCCGGTCCACCGTCCGTCCGCCTGTATGCGCGCGTCCGTCCGCCCGGGCCCTGGCCTTCCGCAGCCGCTCCGTCAGTTCATCCTGCCTCAGCTGAAGCGCCCCCGCTGCCTCCAGATCGCCGCGGAGCACCGCCGCTTCTTTCTCTTCCTTCACCTGCTGAAGCTCCTGCTCCGGAAGATGAGCGGAACGGCCTCCATTTCCCAGCCTCACCTTGGAGGCTGCTTCGTCGATCAGATCGATGGCCTTGTCCGGAAGATTGCGGTCGTTGATATAGCGCTGAGACAGCTGCACCGCTGCCTGAAGCGCCCCGTCGGATATCGTAAGCCCGTGATGGGACTCGTAGACAGGACGAAGCCCTTTGAGGATCTCCAGCGCCTCCTCCCCGGTCGGTTCTTCGACTGCGACCTGCTGGAACCGGCGCTCGAGCGCCGCGTCCTTTTCGATATACTTCCGGTACTCTTCGATGGTCGTCGCGCCGATCACCTGGATCTCGCCGCGCGAGAGCGAAGGCTTCAGGATATTGGAGGCGTCCAGCGCTCCCTGAGCGTCGCCTGCTCCCACAAGAGAATGCAGTTCGTCGATAAAGAGGATCGTATTCCGGTCATTTGCCACTTCCCGGACCACATTTTTGATCCGCTCTTCGAATTCTCCGCGGTACTTGGCTCCGGCTACCATGCCGGACAGATCCAGTACTACGATCCGGCGTCCCTGCATGCTCTCCGGCACGTCTCCGCTCACGATCCGCTGGGCGAGCCCTTCCGCCACGGCGGTCTTGCCGACGCCCGGTTCGCCGATCAGGCAGGGATTGTTCTTCGTCCGCCTGCTCAGAATGCGGATGACCCGTCCGATCTCCGCCTCGCGGCCGATCACCGGATCGAGCCGGCCCTCTTCGGCCATCTTCGTCAGATCCCGCCCGTACTGGTCCAGGGTCGGCGTACCGGCCTGGTCCCGGCCGGAGCCGTCCGGATCCGCCGGAATTCCGGCCGCCCGCAGCACTTCCTCCTCCAGATGGTGCAGATCCGCGCCCATCGTGTGCAGGAGGCGCGCCGCCATGCACTCGGTATTTCCCAGAATAGCGAGCAGCAGATGCTCGGTCCCGGCCTCTTTGCTGCCGGTCCGGCCGGCCTCCCGCTCCGCATCGAGAAGGACCTTCTTTGCCCGCGGGGAGTACGGCAGCGCGCCCCGGGGCGCCGTTTTCTCCGCCGGATCCAGCGCTACCAGGCTGTCGATGAGCCGTATAAGCGGCTCCGCTTCGATCTTTGCTGCTTTCAGGACCACTGCCGCGGTCCCGTCAGGCTCCTCTGCGAGCCCTGCCAGCAGGTGCTCCGAGCCGATATAGTGCCCGCCGGTCCTTCCGGCGGCCTTCTCGGCCAGCTTCAGCGCGCGCTTCGCTTCTTTTGTATAGGTGATCATGTCTGATATTCCTCGTAGATCTCGTCGATCAGGGCGTGCACGTCCTCTTTTGTGATATCCTTGCAGTTTGCCTTCGCCAGGGCGATCCGCAGTTCTTCCCGAAGCTTCTCGCGGGCATTGATCTTCTCATGGTCGATGAAGACCACCGCGCCGCGCCGGCGGTCCACCGTAAGATACCCTTCCTCGCGCAGGATCGAGTACGCCTTATTGACGGTATGCATATTGATGCCGATGGTACTGGCCAGCTCTCTGACCGAGGGCAGGGAATCCCCCTCCCGCAGCTCATTCATGGCGATGCCCAGGATGATCTGGTGGCAGAGCTGACGGTACAGTGCTTCCGGACTGTTAAAATCGATCTGAATCAGCATAAATACCGGCCTCCTTCCGCCTTGCTGTGCCGTGCGCAGTGCGGACCGGACAAACGGCCGGACCCTCCGCGCTGTGCCAATTCAACTATAACATAGACCCGGCAGGAAATGCAACCGTCCCTGCGCGTCTCCCCATCCTTTCATTGCATTTGCAGACCGTTTCTGGTACAATAAGGAAACCTGCAGAAGAGGCTTTCTGCGAAATATTCATCCCTTTGAAAGGAGACTGCACGATGGATAAGTATGTATGTGATGTCTGCGGTTATGAGTATGATCCGGCTGTCGGCGATCCGGACAACGGCATCGCTCCGGGAACCGCCTTTGAAGATCTTCCGGAAGACTGGGTATGCCCGCTCTGCAGCGTCGGCAAGGACGAGTTCAGCAAAGCCTGAAATAGATCCATTCCGGCAGAGCATGGACCGGGCCGTCATTCTGACGGAACACAAAAGAGGAGCCATTCCGGCTCCTCTTTTGTGTTCCGCCCGATACTCAGAATCCCAGCGAATCGTTCACCAGGACCACATGGATGCGCCCGGCGTGCCGGGAGAAGCGTGTGATCAGGAACTGACAGCAGATGGTGTCAGGCGACTTGCAGTCGAAGCAGGCGCCGGTCTTCGCGCAGGGCGTGGAGAGGCCGAAGCGCTGGGCGTTGATGGGGGCCGCCACATTTCTGGCGCGCTTCATGGCGCCGTCGAGATCGGAGCAGACCTTGTTCATGCCCACGATAAAGACCACCTTTCTCGGTCCCTGGGCAATGGCCGAGACCCGGTTGGAGTTGCCGTCGATATTGACGAGCACGCCGTCCTCCGTCATCGCGTTGGCGCTGGCAAGAAAGACATCCGCGTCGTAGGCCGCCAGCATGGCCGCCCGCTTGTCCTCGTACGCGTCGCGGTCGATAAAATCGTAATTTCCGTTCTTCAGGGCGTCCACAAGGCCGATCTCATGGGCGCTCATCGCCCCGCCCATGGTGACGGAGCTTCCCTCCGGGATCAGGGAGAGCGCCGTCTTCAGGGCTTCCTCCCGGTCCGCGGCGTAGTAGCCGGTCATATTGCGGGACGCAAGCCCCTTGATGACCTTCTGCGCGAGCAGTTCATTTCTCTTTGTGATCATCGCATCCATGCCGCTCAATCTCCTTTTCAGACCTCATCGATCGCGTGCCCGATATCGTGCCGCATGTATTTATTGGCAAAATGCACCCGTTCCGTGGCGGCGTAGGCCTTCGCCCGCGCCTCCTGCAGGGTATCCGCGACGGCCGTCACCGCCAGCACTCTTCCGCCGCTGGTCACGATCTCGCCCTTTTCGTTAAAGGCCGTCCCCGCGTGGAAGACGAATTCGTCATCCTTTCCCTCGAAGGTCTCAAGACCGGTGATCGGGAAGCCCTTTTCATAGCTTAAGGGGTAGCCGTCCGAGGCCAGCACGACGCACAGGCAGGCGTCGTCGCCGAATTCCAGCTCCACTTCGTCGAGGCGTCCGTCCACGCAGGCTTCGACCACGTCGATCAGATCATTTTTCATGCGCGGGAGCACCACCTGCGCCTCGGGATCGCCGAAGCGGGCGTTGTATTCGAGCACCTTCGGGCCGTCCGGCGTCAGCATCAGTCCGAAGAAGATCACGCCGGTGAAGGGCCTTCCCTCCGCAGCCATGGCGTCCACGGTGGGCTGATAGATGTATTTCCGACAGAAGGCGTCCACCTCCTCTGTATAGAAGGGGCTGGGCGAGAAATTCCCCATGCCTCCGGTATTGAGTCCCTCGTCCCCGTCCTTCGCGCGCTTGTGATCCATGGCGGAGGCCATCGGACGGATGGTCTTTCCGTCCACAAAGGACAGCACCGAGATCTCCCGTCCGGTCATGAACTGCTCGATGACCATACGGTTCCCCGAATCTCCGAACTTGCGGTCCTCCATGATCTCCCGGACGCCAGCCCTGGCCTGCTCCTCATTTTCACAGATGAGCACGCCCTTGCCCAGGGCCAGCCCGTCCGCCTTGAGGACTGTGGGATAGGACGCTGTCCGCAGGAAAGCGTAGGCCTCCTCCGGAGAGGTGACCGTGGTATATTCCGCGGTCGGGATCCCGTATTTCTGCATCAGATCCTTGGAGAACGCCTTGGAGCCCTCGAGGATGGCCGCGTTCTTCCGCGGACCGAAGACCCGGAGACCCTCCGCCTCAAAGACGTCCACGATGCCGCCCACAAGCGGATCGTCCATTCCGACAATGGTGAGATCGATCTTCTTCTCTTTCGCAAAGGCGACGAGGCGGTCAAATTCCATGGGCCCGATCGGGACACACTCCGCCACGGAGGAAATGCCCGCGTTTCCGGGGGCGCAGTACAGCTTTTCCACACGGGGGCTCTTCGCGGCCGCCCAGGCAAGGGCGTGCTCTCTTCCGCCTCCGCCGACGATCAGAACTTTCATATGCTCCTCCTTTCGAAATTAAAGGATCCGGACCTTTCCGTCTGTGACGGATACCCTGCCGTTCGCGATCAGATCGATCGCGCGGGGCAGCAGCTTCCACTCCGCTTCTTCCATGATCCGGCGCTGCAGGATCTCCGGCGTATCGTCCGGAAGCACCTCCACCGCCTTCTGCAGGATAATGGGACCGGCGTCCAGGTCTTCATTTACAAAATGCACGGTCGCGCCGGAGAGCTTCACTCCCCGCTTTAAGGCGGCCTCGTGCACCTTCAGCCCGTAATATCCCTTCCCGCAGAAGGAGGGAATGAGGGCTGGATGGATATTGACGATCCGGTTGGGATAGGCCCGGATCAGCTCCGCGGGGATCGTCAGAAGGCAGCCCGCGAGCACAATGAGCTCCGCGCCGCTCTCCGCGATCCGCTCCTCAAGCGCGCGGTTGAACGCCGCGCGGTCCGGATAGCTCTTCGGCTGCAGAACTTCGGCCGGGATGCCGGCCTTTGCCGCGCGCTCCAGAGCCTTTACGCCCGGATTGTTGCTGATCACGGTGACGATCTCCGAATTGGTGATGGTCCCGTCCGCGATCGCGTCGATGATGGCCTGCAGATTGGTGCCTCCCCCGGAGACCAGGACTGCCAGCTTCATTGGTTTCATCCTCCGCACCTCCTCAGATGAGATCGACTCCCTTTTCGCCGCTTACGACACGGCCGATGACCTGTGCCGTCTCGCCTGCCGCCGCGATCGCGGCGCACGCGTTCTCCGCGTCCTCCGGACGGACGGCCAGCACCATGCCGATGCCCATATTGTAGGTATTGTACATCATCTGCTCTTCGATCCCGCCTTTTTCCGCGAGAAGGCGGAAGAGATACGGCACCTCATAGCTGTCCTTCCGGATCACGGCGCGGGTGCCCTCCCGCAGCATGCGGGGAACATTTTCATAAAAACCGCCGCCGGTGATGTGGCTGCAGGCGAGGATCTTCACGCCGGCTTCCCGGACGGAACGGAGCGCCTTGACGTAGATCTTCGTCGGGGCGAGCAGCGCCTCGCCGAGGGTCTTTCCCAGCTTCTCATCATACGTGTTTAAAGTCTCCTTCTCCATCGGGAAGACCTTCCGCACGAGGGAGAATCCGTTGCTGTGCACGCCGGAGGAGGAAATACCCACCAGCACGTCCCCGTCCTGCAGCTCCGCGCCCGTGATCAGGTCCTTCTCATCGACGATGCCCACCGCGAATCCGGCCAGATCGTACTCGTCCTCCGGGTAGAAGCCCGGCATCTCGGCCGTCTCGCCGCCGATCAGCGCCGCGTCCGCCATCAGGCAGCCGTCCGCCACGCCTTTGACGATCTCAGCGATCTTTTCTGGGAAATTCTTCCCGCAGGCAATATAGTCGAGGAAGAACAGCGGCTCGCCGCCCGCGCAGGCGATGTCGTTGACGCACATCGCGACGCAGTCGATGCCCACCGTATCGTGCCGGTCCATGAGGAACGCCAGCTTCAGCTTCGTTCCCACGCCGTCCGTCCCGGATACCAGGGTCGGCTTCTCCATGTTCCTGAACCGCTCCATCGAAAATGCGCCGGAAAAACCGCCCAGTCCCGTCAGTACCTCCGGCCGCATGGTCTTTTTGACATGTTCCTTCATCAGTTCCACCGAGCGGTAGCCCGCCTCGATATCCACGCCAGCGCTTCTGTAATCCATCTGTCACACTCCTTTTTTTGTCCTGTCAGACCGCCTGCGGATCCATTATTTCCCGTATCCGCGGAAGCCGTTCTCCTGCAGCTTCGCGTCCTTTGCTTCCACTTCCGTCTTCATCTGCTCCGAAAAGGCCTTCAGCTTCCCCTTAAGCTCCTCATCGGAGACCGCCAGGATCTTCGCCGCCAGGATGGCCGCGTTCTTCGCGCCGTTGATGGCGACCGTCGCCACGGGGATCCCGGAGGGCATCTGCAGGATGGAATAGAGGCTGTCCCTTCCGCCGAGAGAAGCGGTGTGCATCGGAATGCCGATGACCGGCAGCGGGAAGAGCGCCGCGCACATGCCCGGCAGATGGGCCGCCATACCGGCTCCCGCGATGATCACCTTTATGCCTCTTTCCTCCGCGCCCTTTGCATAATCAAAGAAAAGATCCGGTTCCCGGTGGGCGGAAATGATCCGCATCTCATAGGAAATGCCGAATTCCTCCAGCATCTCCGCGGCCTTCGCCATCACCGGCATATCGGAATCCGAACCCATTACGATACTTACGTCTGCCATCTGCTGCCTCCTTTTTGATCATTCACTCCGGGCTGTAACGGGAACGGATCGCATAAAGCCCTTCCCTCAGCCGGACCATCTGTTCCTTCTGTTTTGCCGTAAAGGCAAGCGCCGCACCGTGCGGCTGCATCTCCATCCGGACGCCGCCGGAAGAAGGCGCGTCCGCCTCCGTACGCCTGCGTATCCGCGCTCCGTACGCCTCGAACAGCTCCTGCGCGCATCGCAGATAGTGCGACACGAAGCGGTCGTCGAGCGCCGCTGCCAGATCCTCCCTGTGATCGCAGGCATACTGCCGGTTATACACCGCTCTTCCGTCTTCTTCCCAGAGCCCCGGCGACCTCGTCACCAGATCTGCCTCCGGAATCAGTCCCGGACCGGGATGCGCCGCGGGCTCCGTCTCCGCCATCAGGCGCTTTTCCAGATAATAGGGCAGATAATCCGACAGATAGGCCGCGAAGATCCCGCGGATCGTGGATACGTGCGGAAGTTCCTCCCCGTAGAACTCTCCGTAGATCTCCAGAAAGAGCTCGAGAAGGATCGCGCACCGCTCCGCATCGTCTGTAAGGAATGCGGAAATATACCCGCGCAGCTCCGTGTAGACCGCCGATAACAGCGGTCCGAATTCCGTTCCCAGGATCCGTGCCGCATAATCCGGATCCGCAAAGGACGTTTCATAGTGTTCCGGCAGGATATCCGCCGGAAAGCGCTCCGGATCCGCGTCCTTCGTGACCGAGAGCAGAAATTCAGCCGTCCGCTGAAAATAAGTGCGGAATGGTTCCGGCGCCGCGGTCTCCTGCGGAATCTCCCGCAGCCGCTCCGACGCCAGGGACAGCCGCTCTTCTGTCATAGCGCAGCTTCCTCCTTCCCGCTCACAGCCCCGTCAGATAGAGGCTCAGCCACAGCAGGGCCGACACGCCGCACATCAGGGAGCCGATGACGGAAAGCACCGGCGACGTGCAGTCCTCCCGGAAGGAGCGCATCCCCACCCAGAAGCCGTAGACGGCCAGCAGCATGGCCGCCGCCGCGACGGCTCCGATATAGGCGCCGGCTTTCCCGCCGTCGGCAAAGGACAGGATCACGTCCGCCAGCAGAAGTGCCAGGGACGCCGCCGCGAAAAGGATCGACAGCCGTCCGCCGCGGGAGTATTCCGCCTCGGTGAATTTGTATCGTTTTTTAGATGCCATACATTCGTCTCCTGATCCGGTCCGCAGCGAAGAACAGCAGCCAGCCGAAGGCGGCCCCCGCCGTGTTGAGCACCAGATCATCCACATCAAAGACGCCGCTGCGGGTCACGAGCTGGACCGACTCAATCAGCAGGCTGAACAGCGCGCCCTGGATCGTCACACTGAAAAATCCTGTGAGCCGTTCCGAGACCACCGGCAGAAAGAAGCCGAAGGGCAGAAAGCCGGCCACATTGCACGCCAGGTTCAGGAACACGGCGCGGAAGCCCAGATGTTCCCGGCTTCTCCAGAACCGCCGGATCTCCCGGAACAGTCTGAGATTGGCGCGGTAGTCTTCGTGTCCCCCGATCCGGTGTCCGTACCAGTCCGCGAAGAACATAAAATAGACCAGCGCCGCCAGATAGAGGAGGAAAAGGATCCTCCCGGCGAGCCGCAGGCGTCTCTTTCGTTTCCAGTTCCAGTCAGGCGCCATACTGCTCGTAGTAGGCGTCGATGGCTGCCTTTTTCTCATCGTCAATGATCACGGTCCCGCCGATCTTCCGGTTCCAGAGATAATCCACGACCTCGTGCATCGTCACGATGGACGTCACCTGAAGGCCGTAGGTTTCGGAGATCTCCGCGAGGGCGCTCTTCTCTCCCTTTCCCCGCTCGCAGCGGTCCACGGACACCACCAGTCCCAGGACCTTCACGTCTCCCTGGGCCTTAAGGATCGGAAGGGTCTCCTCGATGGAGGTCCCCGCCGTCGTCACGTCCTCAATGATCACCACGCGGTCGCCGTCGGAAACAGGGCTGCCGAGCAGGATCCCCTTATCGCCGTGATCCTTGATCTCTTTGCGGTTGGAGGAATAGCGGATCCTTCTTCCGTAGGCCTCGCTGATGGCCATGGAGGCCGCGACGCTCAAGGGAATGCCCTTGTAGGCCGGTCCGAAGAGGATATCGAAATCGAGGCCGAACTTCTCCGCGATCGCCTTCGCGTAGTACTGCCCCAGTCTCCGGAGCTGTTCCCCGTCCCGGTAGAATCCGGTATTGACGAAGAACGGAGTCTTTCTTCCGCTCTTGGTCACGAAATCGCCGAAGCGGAGCACGCCGCACTCCACCATGAACTCGATAAATTCCTTCTTATATGCTTCCATAAATGCTTCTCCTCGTATGGTATCCCGTCCGCTTTCTCTTCCTGAAAATGCGGCCGGCAAAGCCGGAGACGTTCTCCTCTCAGTGTACGGCTCCGATCAGCAGCTTCACGTCCGGGATCTGTTTCCGGACCAGGTAGGCCTCGATTCCCTCCGCGACGTCCAGCGCCGCACGGGGGTTCGCGAAATTCGCGGTCCCCACCGAGACCGCCGCCGCTCCGGCCAGCAGGAATTCCACGGCGTCTTCGCCGCAGGTGATCCCGCCCATCCCGATCACCGGGATCCTGACCGCGTGCGCGGCCTCATAGACCATGCGGACGGCCACCGGCCGGATCGCCGGACCGGAGAGCCCCCCGGTGCGGTTCGCCAGAAGGAAGGTCTGCCGCTCGATATCGATCTTCATGCCCGTGAGGGTGTTGATCAGCGAGACCGCGTCCGCCCCGCCCGCCTCGGCGGCCCGGGCCGAAGCCCGGATGTCCGTCACGTTCGGAGAGAGCTTCATGATGACCGGCTGCTTCGCACGTGCCTTCACGGCCTTCGTCACCCGCTCGATGGCCTTCGGATCGGTCCCGAAGGCGATGCCGCCCTCTTTGACGTTCGGGCAGGAAATATTGATCTCCAGAAGGTCGGCCTCCTCGTCCGCAAGCCGGTCAACGACCTTCACGTATTCCTCTTCCGTATGTCCGCAGACATTGACGATGACCGTGGCGCCGTGCGCCTTCAGGAAGGGAAGATCGCGCTCACAGAAGACGTCGATCCCCGGATTCTGAAGGCCGATGGCGTTCAGCATGCCGGAAGGAGTCTCGCAGACCCGCGGCGTGGGGTTTCCCTCCCAGGGCACGGCAGCCACGCCCTTGGTCACTACCGCGCCGAGACGGTCAAGCTCCACGAAATCCGCGTATTCCATACCGGATCCGAAGGTGCCGGAAGCAGTCATCACCGGATTTTTCAGCGTCACTCCTGCGATCTCCACGGCAAGAGAGGGTCTTAACATCTCCATCACAGCACCACCTCCCGCGCGTCGAAGACCGGTCCGTCCTTACAGATCCGGGTATTGTTCACATGGGTATGGGGATCCGCCTCTGCCGTCCGGCATACGCAGCCGAGGCAGGCCCCGATCCCGCAGGCCATCCGCTCCTCCATGGAGACGTAGAGGGGAATTCCCTCCTTCTCCGCGTACGCCTTAAGCGCGCGCAGCATGGGCTTCGGTCCGCAGGCAAAGATCAGCTCCGGAGAAAGCTTCTTCTCCCGGATCGTGTCGAGGACCGTGCCGTGCACGCCGCAAGAGCCGTCGTCGGTGGAAAGAAAGACCGGATAGAGCGCCTCCATCTCCTCCAGAAGATAGGGCTCCGAGCGGTAGCCGGCCGCAAAGGCCGCGTCTTTTATGCCGCGGGCTTTCAGTTCCTTCGCCGCCGCGAGCATGGGCGGGATCCCAATGCCGCCTCCGGCCAGAAGGACCCGTTTTCCGGAGCATCGGTCGAGCGGAAAGCCGTTTCCCAGAGGACCCAGCACCTCCACCGTGTCTCCCTCTCTGAGACAGGAAAACCGTTCCGTTCCTCTGCCCGCGATCCGGTAGACCAGGCGGATCCGCTCCCCGTCTGCCCCGCAGATCGAGATCGGCCGCGGCAGCAGCATGCTCTGATCGCCGGTATAAAGCGATACGAACTGGCCCGGGCGCACCTCGCCCGCAAAGGAGACCAAAAGTTCCAGACTGTAAATATCTGCAGCGATGCGCTCCTGGCGGAGCACAGATGCCGTTTCTTTCTTCATGCCTCCGCCAGCGCCCCCTCGATGTCTTTCTTCATATCCAGGACCGCGGCCCGGGCTGCGGCGCCGAATCCGTTTTCTCCGTAAGAAGCGTAGGTCTCCTTCGTCCAGGCAGCGAGGATCCCGCGGGAGGAATTGACTACCGCGCCGAGCCCGTCCGCGTTGAAGAACGGGACCAGATCCCTGCCGGTCCCTCCCTGGGCCCCGTAGCCGGGCACCAGAATATAGGCCTTCGGCATCAGTTTCCGGAGCACCGCGCCCATCTCCGGGTAGGTGGCTCCCACCACTGCGCCGACCTCGGTGTAGCCGTACCGGCCTTCCGTGCCTTCGCCCCACTCATTGACCTTCTCTCCGACCCACTCATAGAGCGGACGGCCGTCGATCAGGCGGTCCTGAAATTCCCCGCTTGAGGGATTGGAGGTCTTGACGAGGACGAAGATCCCCCGGTCCTCCTCCTTACATACTTTCACAAAGGGGAGCACGCCGTCGGAGCCCAGATAGGGGTTCACGGTGGCGAAATCCTCCCCGAACGGGACGAAGCGCTGTTCCCCGACCGCAACGCTGCCAAGATGCGCGTCCGCATAAGCCGCGGAGGTGGAGCCGATGTCGCCTCGTTTTACATCTCCGATGACCACCAGGTCCCGGTCGCGGCAATATTCCACAGTCCTGTAAAAGGCCTGAAGGCCCGGAAGGCCGTAGCGCTCGTACATGGCGATCTGCGGCTTTACGGCCGGGATCAGATCGTGGACCGCATCCACGATCTCCATATTAAAGCGCAGCAGGGCTTCCGCCGCGCCCTCCAGCGTCTCTCCGTACTCCCGGAAGGCTGCGGATTTCACGCTGTCCGGAATAAAGCCCAGCTGCGGATCCAGTCCGACGACAATAGGGGTTCCGGTCTCTTTGATTTTCTGGATCAGCCGGTCGATCATACGCGGCTCCTTTCTCCTGTTTTCACAGGTGCGCTAAGTGGTCCGGAACGGACGGTCATCTGTCTGCTTCGTATATGATACGGCCGCCGGCGATGGTATATCTGCAGCTTCCGTATACTTCCTTTCCCCCGAAGGGCGTATTTTTTCCTTTGGAAACGAACTGCTCCGGATCGATCCGGTACGGCCTCACAAAATCGAATACCGCGAGATCCGCCGGGCTTCCCTCTGCGAGCGTTCCCCCGGGGATCCCCAGGATCGCGGCGGGATTCCTGCTCATCTTCTCCGCCATCTGCAGAAGCGAAATGCGCCCGGTCCTGACCAGGGCCGTATAGGTCAGCGCCGCGCTCGTCTCAAGGCCTACGATCCCGAAGGGCGACCCCCGAAAGCCCCGCTTCTTTTCTTCCGCTCCGTGGGGCGCGTGATCGGTGCTGATGCAGTCGATAGTGCCGTCGGCCAGGCCTTCGATCAGCGCCTCCGCGTCTTCCTTCGTCCGAAGCGGCGGGTTCATCTTGTAATTGGCGTCGTCTCCGGGGATCTCATCGGAGGTCATCGCGAAATGATGCGGGCAGACCTCGGCGCTCACATCGACGCCCAGGGCCTTCGCCGCGCGGACGATGCGCACGGAACCGGCGGTCGAGCAGTGCTGCAGGTGCAGGTGCGCGCCCGTCTCCCGCGCAAGGATGCAGTCCCGGGCGACGATCACGTCCTCCACGGCGTTGGAAATGCCGGGCAGGCCCAGCCGCTGTGCGTTGGCGTCGTCGTTCATGACACCGCCCCGCACCATCGTGATGTCCTCGCAGTGTTCCATCACCGGAAGTCCCAGCTCTTTTGCCAGAATCATCGCGTCCCTAAGAAGAGATGCGTTCATCACGCTCTTCCCGTCCTCGGTAAAGCCCTTCACGCCGGCTGCGGCAAGGGCGCGCATGTCGGTAAGGGCTTCATTTTTCATTCCCAGTGTGAGAGTGGCGGACTGATAGACGCGGACCGGCGAGACGTGCGCCGCCTTGTCCGTGACATAGCGGTAGGTCTCTACAGAATCCACAGGAGGCGCGGTATTGGGCATGGCAAACAGGGAGGTCACCCCTCCCCTCGCAGCCGCCAGAGCTCCTGTCCGGACATCCTCTTTATACTCCTGGCCGGGATCCCTGAGATGGACGTGCAGATCCACCAGCCCGGGAAGCACGGCAAGACCGGACGCGTCGATCACGCGGTCCGCCATTTCTCCGGAATATGCTCCCCTGCCGGCGATCATGCCGTCCTTCACCAGAAGGTCTTCCTCCCGCAGCGTGCCGCTGCCGGGGTCCACGAGCAGGCCGTTCTTGATCAGGATGGTATGCATGGCGAATCTCCTTTTTCTTTATTCTACACGATGCCTTCTCATTTAGAAAGCACTTTTTAGCAGCCGGTCGTTCCGGAAACCTGCACTTTTCGCGCTTCTTTGTGCATTTTTTCCAGAAACAGCCACATTTTTCCTTGACTATTGTGCGCCTTCTCTCTATAATGGGAAATGTTCAAACGATTTCTGACGCAGAGGAACCATTCCTCATTCCAGAGAGCCGGGAACGATTATTTCTAAGTAATAGAACAATGGAGGGCAACATCAATGAACAAAGGTACTGTGAAGTGGTTTAACGCTGAGAAGGGCTACGGCTTTATCACCGGCGAAGACGGAAATGACGTATTCGTGCATTTCTCCGCGATCGTGGGCGAAGGCTTCAAGTCCCTTGACGAAGGTCAGGCTGTCACCTACGATCTTCAGCAGGGTAACCGCGGAATGCAGGCTGCGAACGTTGTGAAATTATAAATAGAAGATCAACGATTCCGACGGCAGGATCCTTAAGGGTCCTGCCGTTTTTCATGCGCCGCCAGAAAATGTCATGTACAGGCAAGAAAAAAGGCCTCCCGTTAATAGGAGACCTGAAGACCGGAAATATAATCCATGTAACCGTCCACGTTGAGTTCGATGGGCGCTGCCGCCTTCTCCGCCGCAGCCGCCTCTGCATTCTTCTGCACCGTAGTGACGGCAGAGATGCCGAACCAGATGAGGAGCGCCAGGCAGACCGCCGCAATGGCGCCGATCTCCACCCGTCTCATCATCTTCTCCCGCTTAAGGATCTTCGCGCGGTTCCTCTTATATTCCTTATACTGATCGACCTTTTTCTGACTCACGTCCTTGACCTCCGTTATTCACAGCTTTCCCAAGTATAGCACCCCTGCCGGAAAAGTACAACGAAAAATTGATTTCCCCGTCAGGATTCCTCCGGTACTTTCTCATCCTCTTCGGCCGCCGCGGAGTTGTCAAAGCGGCGCGCCAGCGCGTGCGGTCCCTTTTCCGGATCCGCTTTCCGCTCCGCTTCGGCCTGCCGGTTCGCCTCGATGACCTCCGGATCCTTCGGACCTCCCTCGTAGTGTCCGGTCAGAAGCGGCACCGTAAAGCGGATCAGGATCAGAACGCCGACCACGACGAACAGGACCGCCCCCATAAGGGAGAGCATCCGCGTCCGGCTGTCGGTGATATCGGGGTACCCTTTGAAGAGAGAGTAGGCCAGGTAGAGGAGGTAGGCTCCCGCGATCGTGTACAGGGAGAGCCGGAACCGTGGCTGCAGCTTTCCTCCGTCCTTCGCATTCTCTCTGTCCGGATCCTGCTGAAACAGTGCCATCTTTCGTTCCTCCCTTATGCGCCGGAGCACCTGCGTCCGGTTTTTCCCCATCTTCCCGCAAAATGCTGTCCGGGAAGAGAATCTGTGTTATAATACCGAGTATATCATATTTCCCCGGAGAATTCACTATGATCGCACTCAAAATACTGGACCTGAGAAGGTTCATGTCCGCCTTCCTCACCGGAGACACCTTCGACGGCTTTCAGCTGCTGGAGGGACAGATCACGACGTTCTGTACCTTTCAGATCGACGGCCGCTGGCAGGAATCCTTCTTTTCGCGGGACAGCAAAGACCCGGACAGCGAAGAAGAAGCCGGCGAAGCGCCCGTGCTCTACACGCCCTGGTCGTCTCTTAAGGAGTACTGCTACTCCCTGATCCGCGGAAAACGCACGCCCCTCTCCTTCCGCTTCATTTTCCAGACCTCTCCGGAGCAGACCGACGAGCTCTTCACCGGGACAGAGGGGCTCCGGGAGACCGTGCGTTCCTTAAGCCTCAATCTCCGCTACGACGGCTCCTCCCTCTTCCTCACGACGGGCACTTCCCGCACGGGCTTTACCCGCGACCGCAGCGCCGACCATCTCTGGGACGAGTGGGTACTGGAATTCCTGCGGGACGCCGGCGTCGCCTCCGAACTGCTGTAACCGGACGCTTGCCTGCAAAAGACCGGCCGTATCAACGGCCGGCCTCTTTTTTTGAATTTTTATTTTGTCAGCAGCAGCATGATCTCGTTCGACCGCTTCACGAAGGCCGTCATCTCCTCCTGGGAGAGCGGCTTGTGGGACAGCATCGCCAGATCGTAGAGCTGGCGGCAGATCACCGGCACCGCGGAGGAGCGCTTGTGCTCCAGCACGAACTTCACCAGCGGATGGCCGGCATTGAGCACCAGGGTCTCCGACCCGCCGAACATGCCCGGATCGTCGTTCATGCCGTACATCTTCATCATATCCTGCATCCGGCGGTTCTCCTCGGAGAGGGTGATCACGGCTGCGATCTCCTCGTCCGTCATATGCTCGACGCGGACGTCCAGCTTTTCATTTTCCAGATGCTTGCGGAAGGTGGCGGTCAGAGAATCCGCATCCTCCTTCGAGACCTCCTCGCCGCTCTTTAAGTCCTCGGCGATCTCGGTATCGATGCGCGCGAAACGGATCTTCGGATTCCGCTGCTCCAGCTGGGAAATGAACGGCTGGTCGATCGAGTGCTTCAGGATCACCGCGTCCTTGCCGCTCTTCCGGAACATGGCCACGTACTGGGCCTGCTGCACCTCGTCGGTCACGTAGAAGACCGTGGTCTTATCATCCTCCGGCTCCACCGGCGCGCCGTCCTGATCCAGGACCTCCTGGGCGCCTTCCGCCTCTTCTCCCTCCTTCTTCTCCTCTTCGAGGACGAAGGCGTTCTTCTCGGCGTACTCTTTGAGCGTCAGATATTTGCCGTCCAGGTCTTTAAAGAGCATCGAATCCATCAGACGGTCCGCGAACTTTGTGTCGCGGATACAGCCGAACTTGATGAAGGGATTGATGTCATCCCAGTATTTCTCATAGTTTTCCCGGTCGGTCTTGCACATGCCTGTGAGCTTGTCGGCCACCTTGCGGGAAATGTAGTCCGAGATCTTCTTGACGGTCCCGTCGTTCTGCAGCGCGGAACGGGAGACGTTGAGCGGAAGATCCGGGCAGTCGATCACGCCCTTTAAGGTCATCAGGAACTCCGGGATCACTTCCTTGATATTGTCCGCGATGAATACCTGGTTATTGTAGAGGCGGATCTGCGCCTCGAGCGCGTCATACTCCATATTGATCTTCGGGAAATAGAGAATGCCCCGGAGATTGAACGGGTAATCCATATTCAGATGGATCCAGAACAGCGGCTCCTTGTAGTCATTGAAGACCTTGCGGTAGAACTCGCGGTACTCGTCGTCCGTGCAGTCCTTCGGCAGCTTCGTCCAGAGCGGATGAATGTCGTTGATCGGCTCCGGCTCGCGCATCTTGTGCGGCTCCGGTGCGGGCTCGCCCTTCTCCTCCGCTTCCTTTGCCTTCTTCGCGTCTTCCTCCGCCAGGCGCTTCTCCTCGTCGGCTGCGCGCTTCTTCGCGGCTTCCCCGACGTCCTCGAGGAAGATCGGGACCGGCATGAAGGAGCAGTACTTTTCGAGGATCGTGCGCACCCGGTACTCGTTGCAGAACTCGTAGCAGCTGTCGCTCAGGAACAGGGTGATCTCCGTGCCGACGGTGTCCTTATGTCCTTCTTCGATAGAATATTCCGCCTCGCCGTCGCTCTCCCAGTGCACCGGCTTCGCGTCCGGCAGATAGGACAGCGTATCGATATGCACCTCGTCCGCGACCATGAAGGCCGAATAGAAGCCGAGTCCGAAATGTCCGATGATCTGGTCTCCCTCGGTCTTTCCCTTGTATTTCTCCAGGAATTCGGTCGCTCCGGAAAATGCGATCTGGGTGATGTACTCCACGACCTCGTCTTCGGTCATACCGATGCCGTTGTCGATGAATTTCAGCGTCTTCTGATCGGGATCCACCTCCACGCGGATCTGATACTCCGGCTCGGTCTCCGGCCGGTATTCGCCCACGCCCTCCAGCTTCTTCAGCTTGGTGATGGCGTCGCAGGCGTTCGCCACCTGCTCGCGGACAAAAATATCGTGATCGGAATAGAGCCATTTTTTAATGATCGGCAGCATATTGGTGCTGTTGATCGAAAGATTTCCTGTTTTTGCCATGACAGTCATACCTCCTTGTCTTTCCCTACTTTAGTCTCCTTTTTGGAAAAAGTCAAGCAGAAATCAGCACTCGTTATGTCTGAGTGCTAACAGGCCTGTAAAAAAGAGCGGAACGGCCGCGCCGCTCCGCCTTCATTCTGAAAAAAAACGCATTCAGCCCTCCACGACCAGGCAGCTCCCGTCCGGAAGCGGAAAGATCTCCGCCTGGGAGAGCAGTTCCTCCTCCGTCATGCCGGTCACGTCCATTCCCGCCGCATCGAGGTACTTCCGCGCCTCCCGCAGGGAGGGAAAGACCTGGGCCATGCACTCCTCGAGGAATTCCGCCGCTTCTTCCTCCGTCTCCGCGACGGGCTCGTCGAACAGCTGCTCCTGCTTTTCCAGAAAGACCTGCAGGCATTCTCTGGAATAACCGTTCATCTTACCGCTCCTTTCTTCTCTTCCTCTCAGCGGCCCGCCCGGAAGCGCGCCGCCGCAGTCACGAGCTTCTCCGGCGTGCCGATCAGCTCGTCCGCGCCGTT
Source organism: uncultured Eubacteriales bacterium (assembly GCA_900320575.1). Lineage (GTDB taxonomy): Bacteria > Bacillota > Clostridia > Lachnospirales > Lachnospiraceae > Chordicoccus. The sequence continues at coordinate 3,893 of ONST01000002.1, read as the reverse complement.
GTCCAGCAGTTCCTTCGCGTCCCGGTAGCCCCAGAGCACGCCGACGGTGTGCATCCCGGCGGCTTTTCCGGTCCGCATATCCGTCCGGGAATCCCCGAAATACAGGCAGTCCTCCGGCCGGACGCCGAAGCGCCGCGCAATGTCAAGCGCTCCGTCCGGGGCCGGTTTCGGCGGGATCCCCGCCTTCTGTCCCCGGATACAGGAAAACACTTCGTCTCCAAAGGCGTTCCGTACCGCAGGGCCGGCCGCCTCGTGGGGCTTGTTGGAGAAGACCGCAAGGGTCTCCCCGGCCGCCTTCAGCGCCGCGAGCGCCTCCGGGATCCCCTCATAGGGGCGCACGTGATAGGAGGCGTATTCCGCGATGTACTTCCGGTTGAGGACACAGCCTCTTCGAAGCTCCTCCTCCGCTGCCCCGCCGGCCGCGGTAAGCGCCCGCTCCGTGAGGATGTCCGAACCGTCCCCGCAGAAATAGCGGTAGGCGTCGACGGGCTGCTCCGGCCGTCCCAGCTCCCGCAGCATGCGGTTGCCGGCATGGGCGATGGATTCCAGCGTATAGAGGATCGTGCCGTCCAGATCAAAAATGCAGAGTCTTGTATTCATTACGCCTTCGGGAGCTTAAAGGAGCTCTTCAGTGTCACGATGCGGTTGAAGACCGGCGCGCCCTCCTTCGAATCGCGGGAATCCGCGCAGTAGAAGCCGTCCCGCACGAACTGGAAGCTGTCGTAGGCCTTCGCCTCCTTCAGCGCCGGCTCGAGCTTCGCGTCCGTGATGACCGTCAGCGAATTCGGATTCAGGTTGAGAGACCCGTCCGGATTGTAGACGCCCTTCGCTTCGTCGATCAGGTTCTCGTAGAGCCGGACCGTCGCCGTAAAGGCCTCTTTGGCGGGCACCCAGTGGATGGTCCCCTTCACCTTGCGCCCGGTAAAGCCGGAGCCGGCCTTCGTCTCCGGATCATATGTGCAGTGGACGGCGGTGACATTTCCCTCTTCGTCCTTGTCGCAGCCGGTGCATTTCACGAAATAGGCGTGCATCAGGCGCACTTCATTTCCCGGATACAGCCGCTTGTACTTCGGGACCGGCTCCTCCATGAAGTCGTCTCTCTCGATCCAGAGTTCCCGCCCGAAGGGCAGCTCGCGGGTCCCCAGCTCCGGGTTCTCCAGATTGTTGTCCGCGCTCAGGATCTCGCTCTGATCCTCGGGATAGTTGTCGATGATCAGCTTCAGCGGATGCAGCACCGCCATCATGCGGGGCTTTTTCAGCTTCAGGTCCTCGCGGATGCAGTACTCCAGCATTGCGTAATCCACGGAGGAATTGGCCTTGGCCACGCCGACCAGTTCCACGAACTTCTGGATGGATTCCGGGGTGAAGCCGCGGCGCTTCAGAGCGGCGATCGTCACCAGGCGCGGATCGTCCCAGCCGTCCACGATGCCGTCTTCCACCAGCTTCTTGATATAGCGCTTGCCGGTGACCACGTTGGTCAGGTACATCTTCGCGAATTCGATCTGCTTGGGCGGATGCTCCCAGTCCGTGTGCTCCACCACCCAGTTGTACAGCGGCCGGTGATCCTCGAACTCCAGCGTGCAGATCGAGTGGGTCACGCCCTCGATCGCGTCCTCGATCGGATGCGCGAAATCGTACATCGGGTAGATGCACCACTTATCTCCCGCGTTGTGGTGGGTCAGATGCGCCACGCGGTAAATGACCGGGTCGCGCATGTTGATGTTGGGAGAAGCCATGTCGATCTTCGCCCGCAGCACCATGGATCCGTCGGGATATTTCCCGTCCTTCATCTCCGTAAAGAGCCGCAGGTTCTCCTCCACCGGGCGCTCCCGGTCCGGATCATCGCGTCCCGGCTCCGTCAGGGTCCCGCGGTAGGCGCGGATCTCCTCGGCGGAAAGGCCGCTGACGTAGGCCAGACCCTTGCGGATCAGCACCAGCGCCTTCTCGTACATGGTGTCAAAATAGTCGGACGCGAAGAACAGCCGATCCTCAAAATCAGCCCCCAGCCACTCCACGTCTTTGCGGATCGATTCCACGAACTCCGTCTTCTCCTTGGTGGGATTCGTATCGTCGAAGCGGAGATTGAACTTTCCGCCGTATTCCTTCGCCAGTCCGTAATTCAAAAGGATCGATTTTGCGTGGCCGATGTGCAGATAGCCGTTGGGCTCCGGCGGGAACCGGGTGCAGATCGTCTCGTATTTTCCTTCCGCGAGATCCCGGTCAATGATATCTTCGATAAAATTTCTGGAGACGACTTCAGTCTTTGCCTCTTTGTTCTCCATGCTTTTGCGTCCCTCCTTTTTGCTGTTCCGCATATCTTTGCACAGTATACCATTTCCCGGGGGATAAAGTAAACTGTACTTTTTGACCGGTGCGGTCCCGGGTGCGGCAGCTGCCCGCATTTACTTAAAAACCCGGAAAGATTGTACGGCTCCCGATGATCCACATCCCGAAAAATATGCTATAATCAGGGCAGCAGCAAAAACAAGGAGGTACACCGATGCGCGAATGGACACGTGAAGAAAAATACCGCTATCTGAAGGACCCCCAGGAACTGAAAGAGCTGTACGAGCGGACCGCAGCTTCCCCGTACCGGCAGTGTTTTCACAACCAGGCTGTGACCGGCCTCATGAACGACCCCAACGGCTTCGTCTGGCACGACAACCGCTGGCATCTCTTCTACCAGTGGTGCCCCTGGGGCGCGGTACACGGGCTGAAGCACTGGTACCACATTGTCTCCAAAGACCTGGTCACCTGGAAGAATCTGGGCGTCTGCCTCCTTCCGGACCAGGAGGACGGGTACGACAACAAGGGCGTCTACTCCGGTTCGGCCATGCCGATCGGGGACAAGATCTATCTCTACTATACCGGCAATCACCGCGACGCGGACTGGACCAGGCACGCCTACACCTGCCTCGCCCGGCTCGGAAACGACGGCTGGCCGGAGAAATACCCGCTCCCCCTGTTCGGCGCCAATCCGGACTATACGGAGCATCAGCGGGATCCGAAGATCATTCTCCTGCCGGACTCGGATACCTGCTACATCCTGCTCGGCGCGCAGACGAAGGACAGACGGGGCTGCGCCCTGGTGTACGCCTCCGAAGATCTCCAGCACGGCTGGCAGTTCGCCGGAGAACTGAAAGTCCCGGGCTTCGAAGCCTTCGGCGACATGTGGGAATGCCCGACCATCGAACATATCGGCGGTAAGGACATCCTGCTCTTCTGCCCCCAGCACCTGACCCTGCCGGGCCGCGGGAACAGCCAGAACCACAACGGCTATATCATCGGATCCATGGACTGGGAGACCCTGACCTTTACGCCGGACGGCCAGTTCCACCTGCTCGATTTCGGCTTCGACTCCTATGCGGCGGCCTGCGCGAATAATATCCAGGACGCGGACAAGGCGGTGCTGATCGCCTGGATGGGTCTTCCGGACGTCTCCTATCCGACGGACGAGGAGGACTGGGCCGGATGTCTGACTCTGCCCCGGGAACTGACCATGCGCGGACGGCGCCTGATCCAGCAGCCTCTGCCCGCCCTGAAGAACCTGCGGGAAGAGCCGTATCTGCCGGAGCCCAATGCCTGCGGAGCCTCTCCTCTTCCCCGGGCTGCGGAGCTGGAGCTGGACTGCCGGGAAGGCGACGTATCGCTCTCGCTGTTCACGGGGGAAGACGGAAGCGGCGGTTTCCGGATCCTTTACGACAATACCGCACGCACGATCACCGTGGACCGGAGCGGCATGCAGCTGCCGATCCAGGCACAGGACGGTTTTACCCGCACCCGGCCTCTGGAGAACGGGCTTATGCATCTGCGGGTCTTCGTCGACAGCAGCTCCGTGGAGGTCTTTGTAAATGACGGAGACGCGGTCTTTACCTCCCGGGTCTTCCCGCTTT
>ONST01000171.1 GCA_900320575.1 uncultured Eubacteriales bacterium | reverse complement strand
TAGGGCACGTCGTCCGGCGTATCGTGCAGAAGGAAGCAGACGTAGCTGTCGAGAAGCACCGGGTCGCGGGCCGCCATCACGCAGTTCCGAACCACCGGATTGCCGCCCTCCTCAAAGTCCAGATCGCCGCAGATGTGGTCCGCGACGATGAAGTCCTGGCGGATCCCCGCCTGCAGATGTGCGATGGGCTTATGGAGGCCCATCCGGTGAAAACGGGACTTCTCCCGGTCCGGCAGAAGGCCCTTGAGATTCTTCAGGGCGCAGGTCACCTTCGTCTGGACGTGTCCCTTCACCACCGGCACGTTGATCAGGAAATCGATGCGGTCTGTCACGTCGCTGATACAGAGCTCCATGCCCGCACAGTCTTTCCTGTGGAAGCCTTCCTTCTTGGTGTCGATGAGAGGGACGCCGTATGTCCGGGACAGCTCCCCGTAGCCGCAGTACCGGAAGGCCTCTTCGGTCCGGTCCCCGACCCAGGATCCCTCGGCGATCACAAGGTCGGAAAAGCCCCGCTCCTGCAGATATTCCACGATCCCGGCGACGATTTCCGGGTGAGTGGTGGCGCCGAAATCCGCCGGGGTGGGCGCAACGAGGTTCGGCTTGATGCCGATCCGGCGCTTCCGGTCCCCGATCTGCCCGGCAAGATCCGCCGAAGCGAGGAGCTCCTTCGTCATTTCCTTATAAGAGGTCCCGTAGATTTTCAGGATCTGATTTCGTTCCATCACAGGCTGCTCCGTACTTATTTTATGCTGCGGGTGAGCGCCTTCCGGTTCAGCAGTCCGATGCGGTCCGCCTGCAGCACCAGATCCAGCTGGAGAAGGCTCTGATTGGCGGCGTTCGCGAAAATGCCGAAGAAGACGTCGAAGATCATGGCGCAGATCAGGGCGTCCGCAGGGATCCCGGCCTGCGCGAAGAGGGCGATATAAGCCAGCAGGTTCGCGCCCGGGACCGGAGGCGTCGCCACGAAGAGCACCACCGAGAGCACCACTGCCGTCACATACCAGGCGGTTCCGGCATCGATCCCGTACTTATTCGCCGCATACAGCAGGAACACGATCGTCCCGATGGCGCTGACCGGCATGTAGAGGACCAGGCCGTTGGGCAGGCTCACAGAAGTAAAGGTCTCCTGAATACCGAGCTCCCGGACACAGCACCGCGAAGCCTCGCCGTAGGACGTGTCGAGAGAGCCGGAGGAGCAGGCCAGGAAGAAGGTCTTTTTCAGCTTCAGCAGCAGCCGGTAGACAGGCACCTTCTCTTTCCGGGACGTATAGATAAGGGCCGCTCCGCTGTAGACCAGCGTGATCAGCAGGGCCGTCGGCACACAGCTCCACAGGCCCGACAGCATGGAATAGTGTCTTCTCCGGATCTCAAGCGCGAGGAACAGGCAGACCGCAGACGGGACCAGCCGGCTCACCAGTTCCGCCAGCTGCAGGCCCAGGATATTGGCCTGCCGGATCAGTCTCGACAGATGGTGGGTCCGCGCTCCCAGAATATGCAGTCCCTCTCCGAGCACCATCGCCATGGCCACGAGCTGCGGCGTATTGGACTCCGCGAAGGGCTCGACAAAATTCCGGGGCACGAACGCGAACAGGGCCTGAAGAGCGCCCATCACCTGCTCCGCCGTATTTTCCCCGGTGGAAGGAAGCGGATAGATCTCGTGGGAAAGAAGAAGCGCTCCTCCCGAGGCCAGAAAGCTAAGCAGGAAATAGCGGATAATGATCCGCCGGCTGCTGCCGCCCTGTCCGGCGATTTTCCCGCTGTTCACCACCGCGGTGATCACCGCGAGGAAAATGACCGGCCCGGAGAGCACGTTGAGGATCCGGTTCCAGAGCTCAAAGAGCAGTTCGAAGAACTCCAGAAGATAGTCTGTTCCGGCAGGATGCGCAGGAACGCTCTTCCAGACCCATCCGAGGAGCGCTCCCAGGAGCAGCGCGATCAGCAGCTTCACCACCGGGTTCATGCCGGGAAGCGGGATCTGGATCCGCAGGGTGTTGACGCTCCCGTCGTACACGTACTGGGGATTGATGCCGATCGAGGTGAGCATGGTGCCGCTCAGATCCGCCAGCTCATTTTCCTCTTCGCTTAAGGGATTGCAGGGATCGCCCTTGAGCTCTGCCTGGATCACCAGGTTCCCGTGCCGCTTCCGGATCTGGGTCCGCACGGCCTGTTCCTCGCCGAAACGGTCCCGGAACCGCAGGAGCGCCTCTTCCAGGGAGAGCCGGATCCGCAGCCGGTTCTGCCGCTCCACGCCGATCTCCCCGAGGATTTCCTCGATCCGCGCGGAAAAGGCATCCACGCCCGCGGCGGTAAGCGGGACGTTCTCCCGGATGTTCAGCGGCTCCCTGAAGAGCTTCCATTTCGTACCTATGATGCTTTTCATGACACAAGCTCCGATACCCGCTCCAGAAAACGTCCGAGGGCGGGATGTCCTTCTTCCGCGCAGGCAAGATTGTTCTCGCCCATCGCGATCAGCTTATTTTTCCCGTGATAATCGCTGCCGGCCGTCACATAGAGCCCGTATTCCTCCGCACAGGACAGGATCTCCGCCTGCAGCTTCGGTGTAAACC
>ONST01000080.1 GCA_900320575.1 uncultured Eubacteriales bacterium | reverse complement strand
TTGGTCTGAGCCATAACACCGTCAGTAGCAGCAACGACCAGGATCGCGCCGTCCATCTGAGCAGCACCGGTGATCATGTTCTTGACATAGTCAGCATGGCCGGGGCAGTCGACGTGTGCATAGTGTCTTTTCTCGGTCTCGTACTCGACGTGAGCGGTGTTGATGGTGATACCACGCTCTCTCTCTTCCGGAGCCTTATCGATATTCGCGAAGTCAACGATCTGATTGCCCGGGCACGGAACTCTTCTTGCAAGAACTTCGGTGATCGCCGCGGTAAGAGTGGTCTTGCCGTGATCGACGTGGCCGATGGTACCAATGTTGACATGCGGTTTGGTTCTCTCGAAACGCTGCTTTGCCATTTTGAAATTTCCTCCTTGGTTATTCCCTATGAAATAGGCGCAGAATAATAAACAGTATCGGTCAGAATACTATAGATGATTATATTTCAAATAGTATCTGAATGCAAGCATTTCTTGCGCGCATTTCCTCCGCGTTTTACGGAAATGCCTGCATTTTTAAGGATCAGTCCTTATTGGACAGGAGCTTGTTGGCCACATTCTTCGGAACCGGCTCGTACCGCTCGAAGAACATGGAATAGTTGCCGCGTCCCTGGGTCTTGGAGCGCAGGTCCGTCGCATAGCCGAACATCTCGGAAAGGGGAACGAAGCCGTTGATCTCCTTGCCGTTGCCCACGTCCTCGAAGCTCTCGATGCGTCCGCGGCGGGAGTTGACGTCGCCGATGACGTCGCCCATGTAGTCTTCCGGAGTCGTGATCTCGACCTTCATGATCGGTTCGAGAAGGATCGGATCCGCCTTCTTCATGGCTTCCTTGAAGCACATGGATCCGGCTACATGGAAGGCCATCTCGGAGGAGTCGACCTCGTGGTAGGAGCCGTCGTACACATTGGCGTGAATGCCGACCACCGGGTAGCCGCCCAGGGTACCGGCCTTCATCGCGTCCTGGATACCGGCGTCCACTGCCGGGATGTATTCCTTCGGGATCGCGCCGCCGACGACCGTGCTCTCGAAGGAGTACAGGTTCTCGCCGTTCGGATCGCAGGGAGTGAAGATGACCTTGCAGTGACCGTACTGGCCGTGGCCGCCGGACTGCTTGGCGTACTTGAACTCCTGGTTGACCTCCTTGCCGAAGGTCTCCTTGTAAGAGACCTGCGGAGCGCCGACGTTCGCTTCGACGTGGAACTCACGCAGCAGACGGTCGACGATGATCTCCAGATGCAGCTCGCCCATGCCAGCGATGATGGTCTGGCCGGTCTCGGGATTGGTGTGCTGCTTGAAGGTCGGGTCTTCCTCGGCCAGCTTCGCGAGGGCGTTGCCCAGCTTGTCCTGGCCGGCCTTGGTCTTCGGCTCGATCGCGAGCTCGATGACCGGCTCCGGGAATTCCATGGACTCCAGGACGATCGGGTGCTGCTCGTCGCAGAGCGTGTCGCCCGTGCCGGTGAACTTCAGGCCGATGGCGGCCGCGATATCGCCGGAGTAGACCTTGTCGATCTCCTGTCTCTTGTTGGCGTGCATCTGAAGGATACGCGCGACGCGCTCCTTCTTGCCCTTCACCGAATTCAGCACGTAGGAGCCGGAATTCAGTGTGCCGGAGTAGACGCGGAAGTACGCGAGCTTTCCGACGAAGGGGTCGGTCATGATCTTGAAGGCCAGAGCCGAGAAGGGCTCCTCATCGGAGGACTCGCGGTGGTCTTCGTTGCCGTCGAGGTCGGTTCCCTGGATCGCAGGGATGTCGGTCGGAGCCGGCATGAACTCGATGACCGCGTCCAGAAGCTTCTGAACGCCCTTGTTTCTGTAAGCCGTGCCGCAGCAGACCGGGATCGCGGTGCCCGCGATGCAGCCCTTGCGGAGCGCAGCCTTCATTTCTTCCACAGAGGGTTCCTCGCCCTCCAGATACATCATCATCAGGTCCTCGTCGAGGTCGCAGACCTGCTCCACGAGCTTCGTGCGCCACTCCTCGGCCTGATCCTGCATATCCTCGGGGATCGGTTCAATACGGATATCCTGTCCGTTCTCCCCGTCGTAATAATATGCCTGCATCTCGAACAGATCGATGATCCCCTTGAACTCGGACTCTTTGCCGATCGGGATCTGGAGGCAGACCGGATTCTTGCCAAGACGGGTGATCAGCTGATTGACGGAACCGTAGAAGTCCGCGCCGATGACGTCCATCTTGTTCATAAACGCCATACGCGGGACGTTGTACTTGTCCGCCTGGCGCCATACATTTTCCGACTGCGGTTCTACGCCGCCCTTGGCATCAAAGACGCCGACCGCGCCGTCCAGGACGCGGAGCGAACGCTCCACCTCCACCGTGAAATCCACGTGGCCGGGGGTGTCGATGATGTTGATGCGGTGCTCCAGAGCGCCGGGGGCCGGCTTGCCCTCTTTTTCCAGCGTCCAGTGGCAGGTCGTCGCAGCGGAGGTAATGGTAATGCCTCTCTCCTGCTCCTGCTCCATCCAGTCCATGGTAGCGGTACCTTCATGGGTCTCGCCGATCTTGTAGTTGACGCCGGTATAGTACAGGATACGCTCTGTCAGAGTCGTCTTACCGGCATCGATATGAGCCATGATACCGATATTTCTTGTTCTTTCCAGCGGATATTCTCTAGTACCAGCCATGTTTTACCTTCCTTAGAATCTGTAGTGGCTGAACGCCTTGTTCGCCTCAGCCATCTTATGCATATCTTCTTTTCTCTTCACAGAAGAACCGGTGTTGTTGATGGCGTCGAGGATCTCGTTCGCGAGACGGTCTTCCATCTTCTTCTCGGATCTCTTGCGGGAAAACATCGTCAGCCAGCGGAGCGCCAGCGCCTGTCTTCTGTCGGCGCGGACTTCGATCGGGACCTGATAGGTCGCGCCGCCGATACGTCTCGCCTTGACCTCGAGGACCGGCATGATGTTGTTCATCGCCTCCTCAAAGGCCTCTACTGCCGGTTTCCCGGACTTCTCTTCTACCGTGGCAAATGCGTTGTACACGATCTTCTGGGCTACGCCCTTCTTGCCGTCCAGCATGATGTTGTTGATCAGCTTGGTGACCAGCTTGCTGTTGTACATCGGATCTGCTAAGACTTCTCTCTTCTGAGTATGTCCTTTACGTGGCACGTTACTTCCCTCCTAAATCAATAATGATTTCATCACAGGTACTCACATTGCTATTTCGATGTGTCCGTGCGCCCACTTTTTATCCCACAGCCGAGTCAAGGGATCAAAATGCCGCACAAATCGGTCAATAGTTGTGACTTTCTGTAAAATGAACAGACTGTTTATTTCTTCGGTCTCTTTGCGCCGTACTTCGAACGGGCCTGACGGCGGTTGGCGACGCCTGCGGTATCCAGGGTGCCGCGGATGATGTGATATCTGGTACCCGGAAGGTCCTTGACACGGCCGCCGCGGATCATGACGACGCTGTGCTCCTGAAGGTTGTGGCCCTCGCCCGGGATGTAGGACGTGACCTCGACGCCGTTGGAAAGACGGACTCTGGCGATCTTACGGAGCGCGGAATTCGGCTTCTTCGGGGTAGCGGTCTTGACTGCGGTGCAGACGCCGCGCTTCTGCGGGGACTGCGCTGCAACCTGACGCTTTTTCAGGGAGTTGAACGATCTCAGAAGAGCCGGAGCCTTCGGCTTCTTCACGGAAGTCTCTCTACCTTTTCTGACTAACTGATTAAATGTAGGCATTCCTTGTGATTTCCTCCTTCATTTGATGCTCGGCTGTAAGGGTTTTTCGCATGAAAATACGAGCGTGTTCTCACACGCCCGTATATTATAGCGCTCCGCTTCACGTGAAGTCAAGCTGTATTTTCATGTAAGATCCCGGAAATGGAAGCTCCTGCGTCCGGAGGCGTAGTCGCCGACGGTCTGGCCGCTGCCGAAGAGCCGGTATTTATAGGTAACGAGCCCTTCGAGCCCCACCGGGCCTCTGGCGTGGATCTTGCCGGTGCTGATGCCGACCTCCGCGCCGAAGCCGTAGCGGAAGCCGTCCGCGAAGCGGGTCGAGCAGTTCTGGTAGACGCCGGCGGAGTCTACCATCTGCATGAAGCGCTCCGCGGTCTTCGCATTTTCCGTGAGGATGGCGTCCGTGTGATGGGAGCCGTAGCGGTTGATATGGGAAATGGCCTCTTCCACGCCGTCCACGAGCTTCACGGAGACCGCCAGATCGAGATATTCCCGGAAATCCGCCTCGCCGATCACCTCGCAGCCCGTGAGCGCCGCCGCCTCTTCGGTCCCGTAGAGCTTCACCTGTTCCTTCCGCAGTGCCTCCGCGAGGGACGGCAGGAATTCCGGTGCGATACACCGGTCGATGAGCAGCGTCTCCACCGCGTTGCAGGCCGCCGTGTACTGGGTCTTCGCGTCCACGATGACCGGGACGGCCTTCGAAAGATCCGCGTCTTTGTCCACGTAGATGTGGCAGATGCCGTCCGCGTGACCCATGACCGGGATCTTCGTGTTGTTCATGATATATTGGACAAAGGCGTTCGAGCCCCGGGGGATCAGAAGGTCCACTTCCCGGTCACAGGCAAGCAGCTCGTCGATCTCGCTGTGCTGCTCGGCCTGCAGAAGCGCATTTTCCGGAAGTCCGGCCTCCACGGCCGCCTCGCGGATCAGGCGGAAGAGGATGCGGTTCGTGTTGGCGGTCTCTTTCCCGCCTTTTAAGACCGCGCAGTTGCCGCTCTTGATGCACAGGGTCGAGATCTGCACCAGCGCGTCGGGCCTGGCCTCGAAGATCACGCCGATGACGCCGATCGGGCAGCTGACGCGGACGAGCCGGAGGCCTTCGTCCAGTTCCCGGTCGAGGGAGACCTTCCCCACGGGATCCGGCAGACCGATGAGAATGCGGATGCCCGCCAGCACGTCTGCGAGCTTCTCCTCGTTGAACTTCAGCCGCTTGCGGATCGCCGGAGCGACGCCTGCGGCCTCCGCCGCCGCAAGATCCTTTGCATTTTCCGCAAAGACCGCTTCTTTCTCCGCCTCCAGCTTCTCCGCCGCAAGCTGAAGCGCCCGGTCGCGCACCTCCGCCGCCGAAGACGCCATCTCCGGAGCGCTAAGCTTCATGTTCCGGACCTCTTCCTTCATACTCATTTGCTTCTCCTCCCTTCGTCAGTTGGTAAAGTGCAGGGCGTCGATGGGCTTCTTGGACGCCGCCTTCGACGCCGGATAGATGCCGAAGATCAGGCCGATCACCAGGGAAAACACGACGGCCACCGTGACCACGCCCGGATCCATCGGGAAATTCGTCTTGGAGATCAGGCTGATCAGGGCGAGCACGCCCCAGGAGGCCAGCACCCCCACCGCGCAGCCGATCAGAGAGACCATCAGCGCCTCGATCAGGAACTGGAACATGATCGAGCCGTTCCCCGCGCCGATCGCCTTGCGGATGCCGATCTCACGGGTGCGCTCGGTCACGGACACCAGCATGATGTTCATGATGCCGATGCCGCCCACCAGCAGGGAAATGGCCGCGATGCCGCCCAGTGCGATGGACATGACTGCCGTCACCTGTCCCATGGAATCCATGATCTGAGACATATTGAAAATGTAATAGTGTTCGTTCTCCTCGTCGTCTCCGGCGTCGAAGCGTTCGGAGAGATACCCCCGCACGGAAGCCTCCGCCTCCGCGAGCGTCTCCTCGCCGGCTGCCACCACGAAGGAATTGATCGCGCCTCCGGTCCGGGAATTGCGGACCAGCGTGGAGTAGGGAATGTAGACGCTGTAGGCGCTCATGCTGAAAATGTCCGTCATCTGGCTGCCCTCACCGAGGACACCGACCACGGTATAGGGCACGCCGCTGATGGTCACGGTCTTTCCCACCGCCTCCGAGGTGTGGGAGACCCCGAGGATGTCCTTCGCGAGGGTGCCGTTGACGACCGCCACCGCGGTGTGATTCTCCTGGTCCGTGGATTTGAGCCACCTTCCGCTGGCAATGGAAAGGCCCTGGATCTCCCGGTAGGCGGCCGTCGTCCCCGTCACCTGGACGGAGGCGCTGTTCTTGCCGGACTTCACGGTCGCGCCCATATCCTGGGAGAGCGGGGCCGCCGCGCGCACGCCGGGAAGGGCGCTGATGTCCTCCATGTCCTTCATTTTCAGCGGCTTCCCGCTGTCATCGAAGACGGAGACCTGCAGCTTGTCGGTCCCCATGGAGGAGATGACGTCGGTCACCCGGGAGGTCGCCCCGCTGACGATGGAGACCAGCACCACCAGCGCAAGCACGCCGATGATGATGCCCAACATGGTAAGAAAGGTGCGGAGCTTATTGGAAATGACCGATTCCCAGGCCATTTTCATCGACTGAAAGATCATTCACACCACCTCCAGGATCTCGTCGCGGGCCGCGATATTTTCCACATGTCCGTCCAGGATCTTGATGCTGCGGGCCGCTTCCTGCGCGATGTGCCCGTCGTGGGTGATGAGCACGATGGTGCTGCCGGCCTCGTGCAGCTCGTGGAAGATCCCGATCAGCTCCCGCCCGGTCTTCTGGTCGAGGTTTCCGGTGGGCTCGTCCGCGAGAAAGATCGACGGCCGCGTCGCCAGGGCCCGGGCGATGGCCACGCGCTGCTGCTGGCCGCCGGAGAGCTCCGTGGGCTTATGCCGCCTGCGGTCCCACAGCCCCACCCGGTTCAGGGCGTCCTCCACCTGCTCCTTCCTCCTTGCGCGGGGCAGACGCTGATAGATCAGGGGAAGCTCGACATTTTCATAGGCGGTCAGCTTTCCCAGAAGGTTGAAATCCTGGAAAATGAATCCGATCTTGCGGTTGCGGATCCGGGCGAGCTCGTTCTCGGAATAATTGCGGATCTCCTGGCCGTCCAGCAGGTACTCGCCCTCGTCGGCCAGGTCGAGGCAGCCGATGATGTTCATCAGCGTGGATTTGCCGGAGCCCGAGGGCCCGATGACGCTGACGAATTCGCCCCGGTCGATGCGGATATTCGCGTGATCGAGGGCGCGCACCACCGAGTCTCCGATCCGGTAGATCTTGGAGACATCCCGGAAAATGATCATTCCCTCATTTACAGCCTGTTCCATCTTTTCTCTCCTGCGCTCATACTGCCGCATTCCGGCCTCATCAGCCTGCCTGGGCAGCGAACGGATTATCCGCGATCTCGCTGCCCTCCGGCTCTTCGTAGAAGACGGTCGTCCCCTCTTCGAGCCCGGAGGTGATCTCCACCGCCTTCTCGTCCGCGAGCCCGCAGACTACGTCGGTCTCTCCGGCGAGCTGCCCGTTCTGGTCCACCAGTGTGTAGACAAAGGTGCGGCTTCCTTCCTCCTGCAGCGCCTCCGCCGGAATGGTGAGGATCCCGTCCGCTCCGCCAACGGTGATGGTGGCGGTGGCGTTCATGCCGGCGAGCATGCCCTCTTCCTTCGGGAGGGTGATGGTGACCGCGAAGCGGGTCACGCCCATGCCGCTCGAGGAGCCGGCCTTATTGACCGAGGAAACGGTGCCGGCAAAGGTCTGATCCGGCAGCGCGTCCATCGTGATCTCCGCCGCCTGGCCGAGTTTCACCTGATTGATGTCCAGCTCGTCGACGCTGATCTCTACTTTTACATTTTCATTGCGGGCCACCGTGACCGCCGGGACCTGGGCCGTGGACCAGCTGCTGCTTCCCGTCAGGCCGCTCTGCCCCATCGCGGAGGTGAGGTCCGCCCCGGAGATGCTGCTGATATCCCCGAATCCGCCGAGGCTCACGCCTCCGCCAAGACCGCCGAGATCAAAGCTGCTTCCGCCAAGACCGGAAAGGCTCCCCAGGCCGGCCAGGTTGCCGATATCGGTCCCGTCCGCGGTGCCGCCGATGACCTTCATGACCGCCTCCAGCCATTTCCGGACCGTCTCCTCGTCGAT
>ONST01000250.1 GCA_900320575.1 uncultured Eubacteriales bacterium | reverse complement strand
GGACGTGGAGATCGGAAATCTTCCGGACGGGACCTACACCGGCTCGGCGCAGGGCTTCGGCGGCACGATCCGCGTGCGCGTGACCGTGAAAGACGGCAGGATCACCGACGTGACGGTGACCGATTATTCCGGCGAGACCGCCTCCTATTACAGCAGGGCGGCGGCCGTGCTCGACCGCATGCGCGCCTCCGGTTCCCCGAATGTGGATACGGTGTCCGGAGCCACCTACAGCTCCGCCGGCATCATCAATGCGGTGAAGCGGGCGCTGGGAGCGGCAGCCGGACCGGATCCGGCGCCGCAGCAGGAGGCAGAGACGGACGTTCCGGTGGACGACGGTCCGGAGGCGGACCGTCCGGAGCGGCTCTACCTGGACGGGGTCTACACCGGAAGCGGAGAAGGCTTCGGCGGCGAGATCGTTGTGCAGGCGACGATTACCGAAGGAAGGATCGCCGCTGTGGAGATCCTCTCCGCGGAAGAGGAGACCCCCTCTTATCTGAAACGTGCGCAGACACTGCTCACATCGGTTCTGCGGCGCCAGAGTCCGGATGTGGATACCGTATCCGGAGCGACCTACAGCTCGGAGGGCATACTGGAAGGTCTTAAGGAGGCTCTGAAAAAGGCGGAGACCGCGCAGGGTGATCCGTCGCAGGGAGGAGAGGAGACGCCCGCTCCCGCACCGGGACCGGAGGGAGAACCTGCTCCCACGCCCACACCGACACCGGAACCGCAGGATGAGGAGGAGCCGCATTCCGATGTTCCGACACCTTCTCCGGAGCCGGTATCGGATTCCAAATATCTGGACGGCACCTACCGGGCGGAAGCGGTCTGCTTTGATGAAGAAGACGAGCTCTTCGATTATCAGATCCTGGTCACTGTCACCATCCAGGACGGCGCGATCCATAGTGTACAGGTGGAAAAAGGAGAAGACCGCTCTGAGGATCCGGAGGACAATGATTCCTATCTCGAGCGTGTGGTAAACGGCCGTACGAGAAAAGGCGTCTTTTATCCGGGAATCCCCGCGCAGGCCGTGGAAAAACAGAGCGCCGAAACCGACGCCGTGAGCGGTGCGACCTGGTCATCCGATGCCATAAGAAGGGCAGTAGAAGACGCGCTTGCGGAGGCCCGGGAGGCAAAAGCAGAGGCGGATGCCCGGAAGACACAGGAAGCAGAACAAAAGGAGCCGGAAGCTCCGGAAGAGGGAAGGCCTTCCGGCCCTGCGGCAGAGCAGGAAGAAACGGGCGGCCGATCCGGAAAAGACCCTGCGGAACAGCCGGCAGAAGATTCGTCCGGTATCCCGGAACCGGAACAGGAGTCCGGCAAAGAAAAGGACGGTTCTGACACGTCCGGCGGAGATACGAAGGAGAAGGAGCCGGAGGATCCCGGCGCAGCGGAAACAGACGGGCCTTCCGCGGCGGGAGAGGAGGAAACGTAAGCAATGAAATACGGAAATTTTCTGGCGCGGCTTCTCTGCTCGGTCCTGATCTGCGGAGCGCTGATGCATTATCAGGTGATCGCGAAGGAGCGGGCGGCCGAGGTCGAGGCCAATCAGGAGGCCGTGGACGAGGCAAATGCCTGGAATGCGGAGGTCCTTAGGCAGATCGAGGATGCCGCGTTCCCTTATAACGACGGAACCTTCGAGGGCTCCGGCGAGGGCTTCGGCGGTCCGATCCAGGTGTCGGTGACGATCCGTGACGGACAGATCGAAACGATCGAAGTGCTTTCCCATGCCGGAGAGGACGCAGCCTACTATGAACAGGCGGAAAAGGTGATCGAGCGGATGCAGAAGGCGCAGTCCGCGGAGGTCGATACGGTCTCCGGGGCGACCTTCAGCTCCCGGGGACTGATCGACGCCGTATCGGACGCCCTCGGAAAGGCGGCGAAATGACGGCGAGACAGAAGGAGAACCGGAGAAGAACGCTCCTCCGCAGTGCGGTGCAGCTGTTCTTCTTCCTGCTGATGCCGGGCGCGTTTACGGCGGGCTTTGCCGGTGTCAAATATATTTTCACCCAGGTGGGAAGCGGCAGCGTCATTGAAATGAACGGATTTCTGAAAGTCCTTCTGATGCTTCTGCTCTTTACCGTGTTCTTCGGCCGCTTTTTCTGCGGCTATCTGTGCGCGTTCGGGAGTCTCGGGGATGCGCTCTACGCGCTGTTCGGATTCATACGGAAGAAGCTGTTCAAAAAGAAGAAGCCCTCGGCATTTCCGCCGAAGCTCATGCGCATCCTGCAGAAGCTGAAATATGTCAATCTGGCCGTGATCGCCCTTTTCTGCGTGCTGGGGCTTTTCGGAAAGCTTGCCGGCTGGAGCGTCTGGGACGTCTTCTCGCGGCTGACCGCACTGAAGGGCGTGGACGCCCGCTACCTTCCCGGCGCGATCCTGCTGGCGGTGCTTGTGCTATGCATGATGTGGCAGAGCCGGTTCTTCTGCCAGGTCCTCTGCCCGATGGGAGCACTGTTCGCCCTTCTGCCGGTCCTGCCCTACGGGGCCCTGAAGCGGGACGCGGCACACTGTATCCCGAAGTGCAATGCCTGTGAGCGTCAGTGCCCGGTGAGCCTGAAGCTGAGCGAGGACGGCCGCAGGAACGGAGAGTGTATCGGCTGTGAGAAATGCGCGGGCATCTGTCCGAAGCAGAATATCTCCGGCATGATCCCGAATCCGTATCTTTCGGTGCTCATCCGAAGCGCCGTCTTCTTTGCCGCCGGCTGCGGGCTTGGTCTTCTGCGGTAAATGAAATGTTCCGGAAGCGTAACTGCTTCCGGATTTTTTTGCCTGCAGACAGGTGCTGTGCTATAATGACAGCGGGATCCGTGCCGGAGAGAAAGCACTTTTGCGGAAAAACTTAAGCCCTGCGGGATTCCTGCTGCAAGGGATAGTAGTTTTTACAGGAGGAAGAGAATATGCCGAAGCCGGGCTGGTACAGGAGCGGAACGGAGCTGATCCGGGAGATCAGGGAGACGGAGCTGCCGGAGGAGATCCTTTCGATCTGGTACCTCGGGCAGGCCGGAATCGTCGTGAAGAGCGGACGCACGGTGACCGGGATCGATCTGTATCTCCGGGAGAGGGGACCGGAGGCGCTGCCTGACGGAAGAGAAGGACATCGGATGAGAAAAACAGGAAGACAGATGAGGACTCTGCTAAAGCTGGCCGCTTTTTTATGCTGCATGGCACTTTCCGCTGCGGGCTGCGGGCAGTCGGTGGCGGAATACCAGGCCGCGGAGGCGCAGGAGGCGGTCTCGGGGCTTCATTTTACAGGACCCAGGTGGGAGCCGGAGCAGGTGCCCGCAGCATATCTGGAGCCGGCTGAAAACGGGGGCTCTCTGGAGACGCTCACGTACCGGACGAAAGCCTACGCCTCCCGCGGTGAGGAACTGGAAAAAGGGGCGCAGGTCTATCTGCCCCCGTCTTTTGATCCTGCGGGAGAGGAGCAGTACCCGCTGCTGGTGCTCCTGCACGGCGAGGGCGGAGACGAGACCGCACTGCTGGGAAATTCGGAAAGTCCCTCTCTGCTGAAATCTCTGCTCGACCACATGATCCTGGAGGAGCGGATCCCGCCGCTGATCGTGGTGACGCCCACCTATTATGAGGGCGGGGAGCATGACGAAATTGCGGAAACGGCGGTCTTTTACCAGGAACTGCTCAGCGACCTCCTGCCCGCCGTGGAAGCGGCGTATCCGGTCTTCCGGGACGAAGACGGCCTGTCCGCGCGGGATCACCGGGCCATCGGAGGGGTGTCCTCCGGAGCCGCGGTCACCTGGCATCTCTTCAACCGGGGCATGGCGTATTTTTCGGATTATCTTCCTCT
>ONST01000011.1 GCA_900320575.1 uncultured Eubacteriales bacterium | reverse complement strand
TCTGCCACCTGCGCTTCGATCGCGTTCAGATTCTTCCCGATCGTGCTCATCCAGTTCGTATTGTAGGCTTCCATCATGTACTCCGCCTCCGGGCCGTGCATTGTCGGACTCGAGAGCCAGATCTTCTGATCGAAAGGTTTGATGTTGCCGGAATCTTTAAAGGCCATTTTGTGCTCCTTCATCTACTGTCAGATCGTTGTACCTGACTTTTTTGTACGGCTTACCGTCCTGTGTGTAAAGAAATACGCGATAATTCACGGTTTCTATAAAATGCAAAAATCCTGCAGGTGTTATCAAACAGCCCGCAGGACAGTTTCACGCAGGATGATAAGTCGAGACCATTTCTTCCACATTTTCCCGGATATCGGGTTTATTGGCATAGGCAGACAGCATCAGCTTCTTCAGCTGACAAAAGAAGGTATCGTTATCAAACGGGATCGGGCATCCGATGTGGATGAGCTCGTTATCCGTCTTACGAAGTCCTTCTTCTGCCATCAGTTTCTCCTCATAAAGCTTTTCGCCGGGGCGAAGCCCGGTGTAGACGATCGGGATATCGATATCCGGCTTGAGCCCTGACAGGCGGATCAGGTTCCGCGCCAGCGTGTCGATCTTGACCGGGCTTCCCATGTCAAGCACGAAGATCTCTCCGCCCTTCGCATAAGTGCCGGCCTGCAGGACGAGCCCGACTGCCTCGGGGATCGTCATAAAGTAGCGGATGATATCCGGATGGGTGACCGTGACCGGGCCGCCTTTTTCGATCTGCCTGCGGAAGATCGGGATCACGGAACCGTTGCTGCCCAGCACGTTTCCGAATCGCACCGCCACGAACTCTGTCTTGATATTCTCGAATACCCGGCCGGTCCCGTCTTTGTCTGCGTTTTCATAGCCCGTATGGGTGAACAGCTGCGGGATCTCACCGGCCTTTCCGGCTTTGATCTTCGCGTCGAAGCTCTGAATGATCATCTCACACAGCCGCTTGCTGGCTCCCATGATATTGGTGGGATTTACGGCCTTGTCCGTGGAGATCAGGACGAAACGCTCGCAGCCGTGCACCATGGCGGCATAAGCGGTCTTGTAGGTGCCGATCGCATTGTTCTTGATCGCCTCGCAGGGGCTGTCCTCCATCAGCGGTACGTGCTTGTGCGCGGCCGCGTGATAGACGATCTGCGGATGATATTTCTCGAAGACCTCGAACATCCGCCGGCTGTCGCGGACGGAGCCGATCAGCGTGACCAGGTCAAGGTTCGGGTATTTCTCCCGGAGCTCCAGCTGAATGGCATAGGCGTTGTTCTCGTAGACGTCGAAGATGATCAGCTGCTTCGGTTCGTGACTGGCGATCTGCCGGCAGAGCTCGGATCCGATGGATCCGCCGCCGCCCGTTACGAAAACGATTTTCCCGTGGAGAAATTCGAATACTTCTGACAGATCTGCCCGGATCGGTTCTCTTCCCAGAAGATCCTCCACCGAGACACGCTTCAGATTGCTCACCGTTACCTGGCCGGTCACCAGCTGGTACATGCCGGGGAGCTGCTTCAGCTCGCATCCGGTCTCGTTGCAGATATTCAGGATGTCCCGCTTGTCTTCCGCGGAAGCGCTGGGGATCGCAATATAGATCTTGTCGATCCTGTACTTCTCGACACTCGCCAGGATCTCGTCCCGGCCTCCTACGATCGGGATATCGTCGATGTACCGGTTCCATTTATTCGGATTGTCGTCGATGATGCAGCAGGGTACGTCGTGGACCTCAGAGGCCTTCTTCATATCCCGGAGGATCATCTGGCCCGCAGAGCCGGCGCCGATGATCAGGACACGCTTCCGTTGCGCCTGTTCCTCCCCCTTCTCCCTTCCCGCGCGAAGCAGCAGGATAAAGCGGTAGGAGAATCGGATGCCCAGCACCAGCAGGAACTGAAGCATGGCGCCGATCAGGTAGTAGGAGACCGGCATCCTTCCGAAGAGGAGGGTAATGACTGCTGTATGAAATACCGTCGTTACGATCGACGCCTTGATGACATAAAAGAGCTCCGTATAGCTCGCGAAGCGCCAGATGCTCCGATAGAGCCGGAGGATCCAGAAGATCACCAGACAGAAGACCGAGTAGATCGGAATGAACCGCTCCCATGAGGTCAGGTATTCTTTTGGTATGGAACTGAATCTGCAGTCGAACCGCAGCCACAGTGCAAGACCGTAGGCCAGATTGACCGCGATCAGATCATATACGATCAGGATCAGCCGGATCTTCTGCCAGTGCTCCAGCCGGAATCTTCCTGTCCGCCGTTGTCTTTCCATGTGTTTCTTCCTTTCCGCCGAGATCTCCCCTCTTGATATCGTCAAAAAGTGCTGTATCTTTCCGGCCTTTCGTATCCGGAAGTCAGTCGTCCGTATGTTTCTTTGGCTCTTCTGCTGTGACCGCTCCTTCCGCGATTCCTTCCGTGCTCTCCGGCAGGAAGAGGATCTTAATGGTCGCAAGACAGATGCGCAGGTCCTGCGCGAAGGACGGATGCGCGATATACATCAGATCCATCTGCAGCTTGTCATAGGGAGTCGTATTGTACTTCCCGTAGACCTGGGCGTAGCCGGTAAGTCCGGCCTTCGCCTGGAGACGCAGCCGGAATTCGGGCATTTCCTTCTCGTACTGGGCCGCGATCTCCGGACGCTCCGGACGGGGACCCACGATGGACATATCCCCCGCCAGAATGTTGAAGAGCTGCGGCAGTTCGTCGATCCGGACTTTCCGGATCACTTTTCCCACCGGAGTGACCCGGTCGTCATGATCACCGGTAGACAGGCGGGCGACGCCGTCCTTCTCCGCGTCCACGCGCATGCTGCGGAACTTCAGGACGTTGAAGGTTTTCCCGTCTTTCGTCAGGCGGCACTGCCGATAGAAGACCGGTCCGCCGTCTGTGCGCTTGATGGCAATGGCTGTGATCAGCATGACCGGCGACAGGATCACGATGGCAATGAGTGAGATCAGGATGTCGCTCAGCCGTTTGACCGCGGTATATTCCGGAGGCGGATTATACCGGCCCAGCCGGAGGATCGGCAGGTGAAAGAGATGGACTCTTCTCGCCCCGCTCATCAGCACGTCACCGACCCGCGGTATGATAAATGACGTAATATTCCGCTCGATACAGTATTTGATGATCCGGTTGCGGTCTTTGCTGTGGACGCCGGCGAGGAACACCACTTCCGCTTTGCGGAGCGCACGCATATTTTTGATGCACTCTTTTGCGGACATGGTATCGATCACTTCAAACTTTTTGGACAGCCCGTACTCTCCGATCACCTTGTGCAGGCCTTCCCGCATGTCGAAGACGATGATCGTCTTCTTCGGCGGGAACGTTCGGAAGTACCAGCGATGCGCCAGTACCGACCACAGCGCGGCGATCAGGATCTGAACTCCGATCAGAAGCGCGTACGGCCAGATCCACGGAAGTCCCTTCGTCAGGAGTACGCTCACGGCGAACATCACAAGATCTGCGAACAGGAATGCCAGAGTCTGGCTGTAGACCATCTCCACGATCCGGTTATAGGAGACCAGAAAGGCCTCATATACTCTTCCGCCCATGACGTAGATCACGAAAAAGAGGAATATGATCACATAATTTCCTCTGCGGTAGAAGGGATCGCGGGTATAGTCCGCGTAATACAGATACCACATGGCGCCAAAGGCCGCCGTCATCAGGACAGCATTGAGGACCTTTACCGCCCGCAGCATAATATCATGAAATAAACTGCCTGGTCGTTTCATATAGGTTCCTCAATGTTCCGCTTCAGGCGCGCCGAGCGCAGCCTGAAAGATTTCTTCATTCATGGCGAGGATCTCGTCCATCTCCCCGTCAAAACCAGCCTTGCGGATCTTCTGAATGCCTTTCGCCATATTCGGGGCGCGGCTGGTCAGGTTGTGGCTGTCCGTCCCGATCACGTCGATGATCCCCTCGCGGAGGAGCCGCACGGCCTTCCGCTTCGAGGAAAAATGCTGGATGCAGCCGGCGTTCATCTGGATCAGCACGTCCATGTCGACGAGCGTGTCGACAGCGTCCTCGTCCACGAGATCGAGATAGCGCTCGAGATGCGCGATCACCGGACGGATGCGGGTCGTGGACAGAAGAGACTGCACGTCCCGGAGGATCCGCGGAGACCAGGGCTCGAAGGGCATTTCAAGAAGCAGATATCTGGACTTCCCGATGCAAAGCTTCGGCAGATCCGGGTCTCTTAAGAGAGCGGGATGATAGGCC
>ONST01000199.1 GCA_900320575.1 uncultured Eubacteriales bacterium | reverse complement strand
CGATGATGCCGCAGTACTCATCCATGTCCAGGGAAAGCTTGATAGGAGAGTCAGGGTTTCACCCGCTCAAGAAGGCAAATACTTTCGATGTCTTCCGTAAACGGGAACATGTCCACAGCCGCTATCCGTACGGCCTTCCATCCCAGATTCTTCAGGAACGCGAGATCGCGTGCCAGCGTCTCCGGCTCACAGGAAATATAGACGATCCGCTTCGGACCGGCGGCGTCCGCGGCCAGCAGGAACTCCTCCGTGGAACCGCTGCGGGGAGGATCCATGAAAATGACGTCTGCCCGCTTTCCGCTGCGGACCTGCTCCGTGAGGAACCGCCCGGCGTCCCCCTGCAGGAACTGCACGTTATCGGCGCCGTTCCGCTTCGCGTTCCACTTTGCGTCGCGCACCGCCTGGGCGTTCAGCTCGACACCGGTCACCTCCGCCGCCCGGTCCGCGGCGGAAAGGGCGATGGTCCCGATGCCGCAGTAGGCGTCGACGACGCGCTCCCGCCCGGTCAGGCCGGCGAACTCCAGTGCTTTCCGGTAGAGGACCTCGGTCTGCAGGGAGTTGATCTGGTAGAAGGACTTTGCGGAGATCCGGTAGGTCTTCCCCAGCAGCTCGTCCTCAATATACCCTTTGCCGTAGGCGACGCTCTCCCGCTCTCCGAGCACCATCGTGGTCTTTTTGGGATTGACGTTCTGGACAATGGTGGTGATCTCGGGATGGAGGCGCACGAGTTCTTTTACAAAATGACTTTTTCCGGGCAGCATCGGGGAAGCCGTCACCAGCACCACCATGATCTGTCCGGTGCTGTGGGCGGTGCGGATCAGGATATGGCGGATCAGCCCGTACCCGCTGTCTTCGTCGTAGACCTTCCACTTAAAGGAAGGCAGAAGGCGCAGCACGTCCCGGATGATCGGATGCGCGCGCCCGTCTTCGATCAGGCAGCTGTCCACGGAGACCACCTTGTGGGTGCCCTCCCGGTAAATGCCCGCAATATTCCGTTCCCGTCTGCCGTCCCATACGTGGGCGAACACCGCGTGCACCTTGTTGCGGTAGTGGTAGGGATCCTCCATGCCGGCGATCCCCTCCACCTTCCCGTACGGTGCGAGAAGCTTCGTCACATAAGCCCGCTTCTTCCGCAGGGTCTCTTCATAGGGCTGTCCGATCGTCCGGCAGCCGCCGCATTTTTTCACATAGGGGCAGGTCCGGATCTCCGGAGTTCTGCCATTTCTTCTGTCTGTCATCTCGCGTTCCGGAAGATCGCCTCCACCTCGGGAATGCCTAAGGGGCGGATCTGCGTCAGTTTTACGGTATCCTTCTTCGTCGCATGGAAGGCCAGACGGTGAATGGTCTCGTCATCCGGCTCCGCGCCGAGCTCTGCGATGGTGACCGGCATGCCGATCTCCCGGAAGAAGGCCACGGTCCTCCGGATCCCTTCCTCCGCTGCCGCAAGGTCGTCCGGCTCTTCGACGCCCCAGACCTTTCTCGCGTAGCGCGCGAAGCGCTCCGGGCAGTCCTTGTACAGGTATTCCGCCCAGGCCTGCCAGACTGCGGAAAGCGTCGCGCCGTGGGTGTAATCATAGACCGCGCCGAGAGCCTGCCCCAGGGCGTGGACAGAGAAATCTCTTGCCCGTCCGAGTCCGGTGGTCCCGTTGTGGGAGACCGAGGAGCACCAGTAGATCTCGCCCATGGCGTCGAAATCCGCCGGATCCGCCAGGATCTTCCGGCCGTTCGCGATCACGGTCCGCAGAAGGCCTTCGGCGATCTCATCCGTCAGTTCGGCACAAGATCCGGGAATGAAATAGCGCTCCATCGTGTGCATCATGATATCGGTGACGCCCGCGGCCAGCTGATATTTCGGAAGGGAAGCCGCCAGCGCCGGATCCAGGATCGCAAAGCGGCAGCGGTTCAGCTCGGTGCTCAGTCCGAGCTTGATCCCAAGCTCCTCGTTGGTCAGGACAGCGGAGTCGCTCATCTCGCTGCCTGCGGCCGGAATGGTAAGGATCGCTCCCACCGGCAGGGATTTCACCACAGAAGCGGGATTGGTCCAAAGCTCCCAGAGCTTTTTCGCAAAATTGGCGGTTCCGTGGGCAATGGCCTTGGCGGTATCGATCGCGCTGCCGCCGCCGACCGCGAGAATAAAGTCCGCCTTCATTTCCAGCGCCTTTTTCACGCCCGCCTCCGCGTGCGCCACCGTGGGATTGGGCTTCGCCCCGCCGAATTCCCGGAAGGTGATGCCCTGCGCGATCAGAGCGGACTCCACCTTCGCGATCAGTCCGCTTTTTACAGCACTGCCGCCGCCGTAGACAATGAGCACATTGGTGCCGCCGTACATCTTAATGTATTTTCCGG
>ONST01000111.1 GCA_900320575.1 uncultured Eubacteriales bacterium | reverse complement strand
G
Organism: uncultured Eubacteriales bacterium; assembly: GCA_900320575.1. Classification (GTDB taxonomy): domain Bacteria; phylum Bacillota; class Clostridia; order Lachnospirales; family Lachnospiraceae; genus Chordicoccus. The sequence continues at coordinate 11,489 of ONST01000111.1, read as the reverse complement.
ACGGGGATTCCGGGGAAGAGGAAGATTCGGAGGAGGACGAAGCGGATTCGGAGGAGGATCCTTCTGAGGAGGAGGATTCCGGCGAGGAAGAGTCTGAAGAATAATGTGTGTTTACAAAGGCCTGCGCGCAAGCGCAGGCCTTAATTATGTGAACAATTACTTTCGGACAGATGCGAATACTAATTGAAACACCGAGTACAGGCGCACGCCTCCGTCTGTCTGTAACCGCAAACGGCTTCCGCGACGACCTTTCGGTCTTCGCGATTGAAGCCGTAACTCCATCAGCTTCCCGCTGCGCTTTGTGGAGGCGCCGTTGAAGCAGGGGATGCATGGGCGCGCACTGCCGGAATCATCTGCCTTCGAACAATCTGCTTTAATCCATGGTGTAACTTCCGCTGCGGCGATGCGCGTTGCGAAGAAAACCTCCGGTAAGACTATGCGAAGAGCGAGTCGTCCGGAGGTTTTCGAGCGGTTTTAGCGCATGAGTCGGAGCGGTTACGTTACACCGGGCGCGGAAGCCGTGAGAGGCAGATGATCCGGCAGAAGCGGCCCGCATATTTCTGATTCAATTAGTAAAGCCGGAGACCCGCAGCGGATCTCCGGCAGATTGGTTTCCTGGATGTCGGGAGCGAATTACAGCTCGCAGTTGTTGACGGTCCGCGGGAAAGGCAGGACGTCGCGGATATTGGAGACGCCCGTCAGGTACATGACGATGCGCTCGAAGCCCAGGCCGAAGCCCGCGTGGCGGGTCGTGCCGTACTTGCGGAGGTCGAGATAGAAGCCGTAAGTCTCCTCGTTCATGCCCAGCTCACGGATGCGCCCGAGGAGCTTGTCATAGTCCTCCTCTCTCTGGGAGCCGCCGATGATCTCGCCGACGCCCGGGACCAGGCAGTCCATGGCCGCGACGGTCTTCCCGTCGTCGTTGAGCTTCATGTAGAAGGCCTTGATCTCCTTCGGGTAGTCGGTGACGAAGACCGGTCCCTTGAATACCTTTTCGGTCAGATAGCGCTCGTGCTCGGTCTGGAGATCGACGCCCCAGCTCACCGGGTACTCGAACTTCTCGCCGGACTTCTGCAGCAGCTCCACGGCCTCGGTGTAGGTCACGTGGGCAAACTTCGAATTGACCACGCCGTGGAGACGGTCGAGGAGCCCCTTATCCACGAACTGGTTGAAGAAGGCCATTTCCTCGGGGGCGTTCTCCATCACATAGGTGATGATGAACTTCAGCATGTCCTCCGCGAGGGCCATGTCGTCGGTCAGATCCGCGAAGGCGATCTCCGGCTCGATCATCCAGAACTCGGCCGCGTGGCGCGGGGTGTTGGAATTCTCCGCGCGGAAGGTAGGCCCGAAGGTATAGATGTTGCGGAAGGCCTGGGCGAAGGTCTCGCCGTTCAGCTGGCCGGAGACGGTCAGGTTGGTCATCTTCCCGAAGAAATCCCCGGAGTAGTCGATCTTCCCGTCCTCAGTCCGCGGGATGTCGAGGAGGTCCATCGTCGTGACCTGGAACATCTCGCCGGCGCCCTCGGCGTCCGAGCCGGTGATAAGGGGCGTGTGGACGTAGACGAAGCCCCGCTCCTGGAAGAACTGGTGGATCGCGTAGGCTGCCAGCGAGCGGACGCGGAACACCGCCTGGAAGAGGTTCGTGCGGGGGCGCAGATGCGGCATCGTCCGAAGGAATTCCACCGAGTGGCGCTTCTTCTGCAGCGGGTAGTCCGGGGTGGACGGGCCTTCCACGGTCACCGTGTCCGCCTGGATCTCGAAGGGCTGCTTCGCCTCGGGGGTCGCCACCAGCGTTCCGGTGACGATGACGGCCGTGCCCACGTTGAGATGCGCGGCCTCGGCGTAATTGTCCATCTGATCGTGGATTACGATCTGCAGTGTATTAAAATAAGTTCCGTCGTGCAGAACCATAAAACCAAAGGTCTTGGAATCACGGATGCTGCGGACCCAGCCGCCGACCGTGACCTTCTGATCCAGATAGCGTTCGGTGTCCCGGTAGATCTCCCGGACCGTCACAAGCTTTTCCATCGGTCTCCTCCCAAATCTTGCATTTTGCCTGTATTTTCAACCCATTATAGAACAAACCCGGTGCGGAATCAATGGATTTTCAAAATGGGCGGCCCCGGCCTGGCGCGGCAGCCCGGAAGATTCGTTCCGGGAAATGAAAGATCTGTCTGAATATTCCGGGCAGAGTATGGTATAATGACAGGAGACTGCCGCTGCGGCGGTCTGCCGTCAGAAAACCGGACGGAGCCGGAAGCAGGAAGATAAGGGGAGCATCGATGAAGAGAGGATGGATGATCGGGATGGCAGCAGGGATCCTTGCGGGACTCATTGCGGGCTGCGGAGCGGCCGGCGGCGGGAAGGCGGAGAGCGTGCCGGAGCCGTCTGCTGCGCAGGCGGCGGAGACAGAGCCGGTGACGGTTCAGGTGCGGGTCCTGTGTGAGAACGCCCGGGCCGAGGTGGAGCTGGAGCTCCCGGAGGGGGTCTCTTACGACCGGTCCTGGGAAGCGGAGCTGTTCGATGTGACCGAAGGCCGGGAAAAGGAACGCCTGGGAACGGTCCGCGGATATGGGAAGTGGTTCTATGTCACGGAATACGCGGCGTATCACTGCCAGGAGGCAGATCTGGCCGAAGAGCCCTGGCTCCTCCGGGCGGAGGTCCGCGCGGAGGACGGCGCGCCGGTCTCCGGCGCCGGGGAGGGCGAGATCCGCGGCCTTCTTCCGCCGGAGGAAGGGCCGGTGATCGGGGATGATCTGGAGACAGGACGGATCGTGGACCTGACCTGGTCGGGCTTTGCGGACTACGCCGAGGGGAATTTCACCTATTCCTTCACGAAAGAAGGGGAGGAATACCGCTTCCGGGCCAATTACTCCGTCCCCTCCGGCTGGAAGGTGCGGGACGAATCGCTCACGCAGGAGGAATGGGACGAGCTGATGGAATTTCTTCTTGCAGGGGAGCTGAGGAGGCACTACGTGCAGGATCCGGAGCTGGAGATCCTCGACGGCAGCGACGACGGTTTCCGCCTCACCTGGGAGGGAATGAAGGAGCACGAATTCCGCTACGAATTCATCCCGGAAGACCGCGACGCCTTCGAAGAGTGGATCCTTGCCCTAAGGGACAGCCTGTAAGAACAGCCCCGCCTTTTCAGGCGGGCCGGGAGATCTGCAGGGCAGCGGTCCGAAGAGGCGCATAAAAAAGCCCCGCGTAAAGAGCGGGGCCGCGTATTGTCAGAAACGTCAGTCTTTCAGAAGATCGATGAGGAGCTCCGCGCACCTGTCCACGCCGATCGCGCCGACGTCGAGGCAGATGTTGTAGTTGGCGGGGTCGTCCATCTCCCGGCCGGTGTAGGTCCGGTAGTAGGTGCGGCGCTTGCTGTCGCGCTTCTCGATGTATTTGCCGATGTCGGCGACGGTCTTTCCCTCTTCCGCGAGGAGCTCCTTCGCGCGGGCGCGTCTCGATTCCTCATCCGCGTACAGGTAGATGTGGAAGGAGGGAACTCCGGCATCCCGGAGGATCCGGTTCGCGCAGCGGCCCACGATGATACAGGGCTCCTTCGAGAGCTCGAGGATCACCTTAGCCTGGGTCGTGAAAATGCTGTCGTAGCTGCTGTAGGAGGTGGTCGCGGCGTTGAGCAGCGTGTTCATGAACTTGTCGCCCTGGCTCAGCTCCTCGCTCTCGGCCCTGACCGTATCCAGATCGAAGCCGCCCTCCTCGGCGGTCTTTTTGACAAAATCCTTGTCGTAGTACGGAAGGCCCAGCTTCTCCGACAGCCTCGCGGCAATGGTGCGCCCGTAAGCGGCGTACTGTCTGCTGATGGTGATGACGCGGTACTTCATTGGCAGAACCCCCTTGTATTTGAAAGAATGGCAGGATCGCGGCGCACACGGCCGCCATGCTGCAGCAGATTATTTCGCCGCTTACGGGCTTTTTATGCCGGCGCGGCTCTGGCATCATTATAGTATCTTCTCCCCGGAAGGGCAAGTTCAAAAGGACGGGCAGGAAAGGAAAAACGCGGATGGGACTGACATTTTACATCGGAAAACCGGGCTCCGGAAAGACGCGCTCGCTCCTTCTTACGCTCATTGACGCCGCAGAGCGGGATCCCTCCGGGAACTACCTGATCCTTGTGCCGGAGCAGTTCACCATGCAGACGCAGAAAGAGCTGCTGCGCCTTCATCCCGCCCACGGGACGCTGAATATCGACGTGCTGAGCCTCAACCGCCTGGCGTTCCGGGTCTTCGCGGAGACCGGTACCGATACCGGCGAGCTGCTGGAGGAGATCGGCAAGACCTTTCTTCTGGAAAAGACCGCCCTTGAGGAGCGGAAGAACCTCTCCTGGTTCGGGGAAAAGCTGGCAAAGCCCGGGAATCTGGCGGAGATGAAGGCCATGATCTCCGAGCTCCTGCTCTACGGCGTCACGCCGGAGCAGCTGCTTTCGGTCCTGACGGAGGAGGAGAAGGAGCGGAAGACGCCTCTCTTCGGGAAGCTGACGGATCTGTCCGCCATTTACCGGAAGTTCCAGGAAAAGATCGCGGGGCACTATATGACTGCCGAGGAGATCCCTTCCGTGCTGGCGTCTGTGGCGGAGCGCTCGGATCTCCTGAAGGAGAGCGTCATCGCCCTCGACGGCTTTACCGGCTTTACGCCGCTCCAGCTGGAGCTTCTGAAGAAGCTGATCCCGCTGGCGCGGGAGGTGCACGTGACCGTGACCGCGGATCCGGACGGGGCGCTTTTTGCGGAGCGGCCCTCGCGGGACCTCTTTTTCCTGAGCTCCGGCATGCTGCGCGATCTGAAGCGCATCGCGGAGGAGACCCGCACGCCCGTCCGGGAGGTGCGGCGGATCCGGGACGAAGGGCAGGGGAGGCTTTCCCACTCGAAGGAGCTGTCCTTCCTTGAGCGGACCCTTTTCCGTCCGGGGCGGGAGACCTTCCCGGGGACGGAGGTGCGCGATCTGCGGATCCGCGTCTCCCGGGGACCGCGGGAAGAGACGGCGGAGGCAGCCCTCCTCATCAACCGCGCCGTCCGGGAGAAGGGATACCGTTTCCGGGACATCGCGGTGCTGACCGGAGATCCGGACACCTACGGGGATTTCGTGCGGGAGCTCTTTCCCCACGCGGGCATCCCCTTCTTTGTCGACGAAAAGCGGAGCCTGCTGCACAATCCCTATATCGAATATCTGCGGGCGGCCCTTGAGGCCTGCGGAAGCGGCTATTCCTACGATTCGATGATGCGGCTCTTAAAGAGCGGCGCCTCGGATTTCGAGCCCGGGGACATTTCCCACCTGGAAAATTATCTGCTGGCCGCCGGCGTGCGCGGGAAAAACCGCTGGAGAACGGTCTGGGTGCGCCATTACGCCGGGGAGGACCCCGCGGAGGTGCCGCTCCTTGAACGTCTGCGGAAGGAGATCCTCAACCTCCTCGACCCGCTCGCGGACGCCCTCGCTCAGCGCGGCGGCACGGTGCTTACGAAGACGAAGGCCGTGTACGAATTCCTCGTGCGCAGCCGCATGGAGGAGAAGCTGGCCGGGGCGGCGGAGGCCTTTCTTGCGGCCGGCGAGCCGGGAAAGGCCCGGGAATATGAGCAGGTCTGGCCGTATCTCGTGCATTTTCTGGAAAAGCTGGCGGCGGTCCTCGGGGAAGAAAAGATCTCGATGCGCGATTATACGGCGCTGCTTGAGGCCGGGTTCGCGGAGGCCCGCGTGGGCCTGGTGCCGCCTGGGATCGACCAGGTGCTGGTGGGGGATCTCGAGCGGACCCGTCTGGGGGAGATCCGGATGCTGATCCTTCTGGGCGCGAACGAGGGGCTCATCCCCAAGGCGCCCGAGCGGGGCGGCGTGCTGACGGAGGCCGACCGGGAGACCCTGGGAAAGCGGGCCCTTACCTTAAAGCCCTCCACCCGGGAAGCCATGTACATCGGGCAGTTCTATCTCTATCTGGCGCTGACGAAGCCGAAGGAGGAGCTGGTGCTCTCCTGCGCGGCGGCGGGGACGGACGGGGGGATCCGCCGGCCGGCCTATCTGGTGGAGGCGGTGCGGCGGCTCTTCCCGGCCCTTCAGCCCTGCGCGGCGGAGGCCGAAGGCGGCGGCGGACCGCTCGATGCCGTGGAGCATCCGGAGGACGGGATGCGCGTGCTGGTGTCGGCCCTGCAGGACCTCGCGAAGCGGGATCCGGGAGCGGAGGTATATGAGCTGCTGTCTGCATTTTCCGAAAACGGAGAGCAGCGGGCGCGGGCGGAACGTGTGCTGCTGGCGGCCGGAGCCGAAAAGAAGCCGGACTTCATCGGGGAGAAGGCCGCGGCTCTTCTCTACGGGAAGAACCTGCGGAACTCCGCCTCGCGGCTCGAGCTCTTCTACAGCTGCCGCTTCGCGCATTTTCTGCAGTACGGCCTGCGCCTGAAGGAGCGGCCGGAGTACGCCTTTACCGGCATGGATCTGGGCACGGTGCTCCACGCCTCGCTGGAGCATTTCGCAAAGGAAGCCGGGGCGGGGAAGGTCCCCTGGGGGCAGATGGAAGCGCCCCGGATGGAAGAACTTGCGCGGGCGTGCCTTGCTTCTGCCGTGGAGGAGGCTGATCTTCCGCAGCTGATGGAGACGCCGAGGAGCCGCTACGACCTGGTGCGGATGGAACGGCTGCTTGAGCGGGCGGTCCGCTCGCTTCAGGACCAGCTGGCGGCGGGGGCGTTCGTGCCCTCCGGCATCGAGGCGGATTTCCGCAGCCGGGAGGATCTTTCTTCCACGCATGTGAAGCTGCCCGGCGGTTCGGACATGACCCTTCTGGGACGGATCGACCGCATCGACGTCTGCGAAGACGGGGATACGGCCTATGTGAAGGTCATCGACTACAAGACGGGGGCTGTGGATTTCGATCTGTCCGCCCTCTATTACGGCCTCCAGCTGCAGCTGGCGGTCTATATGAACGCGGCCTTGGAAATGCTGCGGAAGACGGGAAAGGCGGCCCGCCCGGCGGGCATGTTCTACTACCGCATCCAGGACCCGCTGCTCGATTACAAGGAAGGAGAGACGGAGGAGGAACGGGAGAGCCGGTTCCGGAAGGAACTGCGGGTCTCGGGCCTCGTCTCCTCCGAGACGCGGATCCTGTCGCTTCTTGATAAGGACCTGTCCCCGGGCGGGAAGTCCGAGGTCATTCCGGTGTCCCTGAAAAAAGACGGCAGCCTTGCGGCGTCGTCGAAGGCGGCCGGCGAAGAGGCCTTTGCCGCCATCGGCCGCTACGCCTCCCATATGGTGCGGGAGGCCGCCGCGGGGATCCTCACGGGGGAGGCGAAGGCCGACCCCTATGAGTACCGGGACAGGACCGCCTGCACCTTCTGCGGCTTCCGGGGGATCTGCGGCTTCGATCTGCGGCTTCCCGGCTGCAGCTACCGGGAGCTGCGGCCTCTGAAGACGGAGGACGCGCTGGAGAAAATGGAAGAGGCCCTGGGAGACGGCGGAAAAGAGGACGGAAGATGAACTGGACCGAAGAACAGCAGCGCGTGATCGGGGCGCGCGGGAACAACCTCCTGGTGAGCGCGGCGGCCGGCAGCGGCAAGACCGCGGTGCTCGTCGAGCGCATTATCGGGCGGATCCTCGATCCGGCGGACCCGGTGGACCTCGACGAGCTGCTGATCGTCACCTTCACGCGGGCCGCGGCCGGGGAAATGAAAGAGCGCATCATGAAGCGCCTGGCGGACGCCATGGAACACGATCCGGACAATTCCCGGCTGGCGGACCAGATGACGCTCCTCAATTACGCGCAGATCACCACCATCGACGGCTTCTGCTCCTTTGTGATCCGCACCTATCCCCAGCTCTCCACCCGGGAGCCGGGCGCAAAGGTCGGCGAAGAGGGCGAGCTGAAGCTGATGCGCAGCGAGGCCATGGAGGCGGCGCTCGACGAGGCCTTCCGGATCTTTGAGGAGGGGCAGGAGGAGGATCTCACCCGGGCAAAGAAGCGGGAACTGCGCCGGGAGCGCTTCCGCGCGTTCGTGGAGACCTTCGCCCCCGGCCGCTCGGAAAAGGGGATCCGCGAGCTGATCGCCCGGATCTACGACGCCTCCATGAGCAGCCCTGATCCGGCCGGGTATCTGGCGATGTGCCGGGAGAGCGCCTCCGGCGGCTCTTTGGAGGAGATCCGCCAAAGCCCCTGGATGCAGTTCCTTCTCGGGGACGCGCGGGAGGCGGCAAAGAGCGCACTGGCAGCGGCGGAGGAGAATCTCCGCCTTACGGAGCGGCCGGACGGGCCGGAGGCCTACAGGCCGGCAGCGGAAGCGGACGCGGCATTTTACAGCTCGCTCGCGGCGGCGGAGGACTACGAGGCCTTCCATGTGCTCCTTTCGGAGTTCTCTCCGCCCGCGCTCTCCCGGAAGAAGGCCGGAAAGGACGAGGATCCGGCCCTCAGGGAGGTCTTCAAAAAGAACCGGGCGGAAGCCGCGGCGGTCCGGGAGGATCTGGCCGCGAGATTCGTCCTGCCCTTTGCGCGGGCGGCGGAATTTCAGCAGAAGAGCGGAGAGGTGCTGCAGGTGCTTGCGGATCTCGCGGAGCGCTTCGGGGCCCATTACGCGGAGCGGAAGGAGCGGAAGATGCTCCTTGATTTCGCCGATCTCGAGCACGAGGCCCTGCACATCCTCATGCCGGGCGGGGAGCGGTCCTACGCCGCGAAGGAGCTGTCGGCGCGTTTCCGGGAAGTGATGGTGGACGAGTACCAGGACAGCAACTATCTGCAGGAGGCGATCCTCACCGCCGTCAGCCGGATCCCGGAGGGCGATCCCAACTATTTTCAGGTCGGGGACGTGCGCCAGAGCATCTACAGCTTCCGCCAGGCCCGTCCGGACCTCTTTATGAGAAAATACAGCCGCTATCCGGAGCATCCGGAGGAGGGAGAGCGGATCGACCTCTCCCGCAATTTCCGCAGCCGGCCGGAGGTGCTCTCCTATGTGAACACGCTGTTCCGCCAGATCATGCGCCCCGAGATCGGGGGCATCGCCTACGGGGCGGCGGAGGAGCTCGTCCCGGGGCTCATATCGCCGGAGGCGGAGGGCTTCGAGGCGGTGCTGATGCCTCTGCTTGCCGAGGAGGGATCGGAGGAGCTTAAGGGCGCAAGATCCGCGGACCTGCGGGACGCGGAGGCGCGGGCCGTCGGCACGAAGATCCTTCAGCTTGTGAAGACGGGGACCCTTCCGCAGCCGGACGGGAGCGTAAGAGCGGTGGAATACCGGGACATCGTGATCCTTCTGCGCACCATGGAGGGCTGGGCGGACCATTTCCTGCGGGTCTTCGAGGAACTGGGCATTCCCGCCTATTCCAGCGCGAAGAGCGGCTATTTTACGGCGCTCGAGGTGGTGACGGTCCTCAATTACCTGCGGATCCTCGACAATCCGGAGCAGGACATCCCCTTCACAGCGGTCCTCCACGCGCCCTTCGGAAATGTGACCGCGGAGGAGCTGGCTTACGTGCGGGCGTATCCGGAGGGCATATCCTGGGCAGGAAGCCGGGAGCGCGCCTTCGTCTCCATGCACGAGGCGGCCCGGGCCTATGCGGAAGGCGGGGAAAACGCGGCCCTTCGGGAGAAGCTCGTCCGTTTCTTCGCGGTCTACGACGGCCTCCGCGCGCGGGTGCCGGACACCCCGATCTACGAGCTGATCAGCCGCCTGCTGCGGACGACCGGCTATCTCGACTATGCCTCGGCCCTGCCCGGCGGCGCCCAGCGGGCGCTCAATCTGCGGATGCTGATCGACAAAGCGGTGGCCTACTCGAAGACCAGCTACACCGGGCTCTTTCATTTTGTGAACTATATCGAGAGCCTGCAGAAGCAGGACGCGGATTTCGGGGAGCTGAGCACGATCTCAGAGGCGGAAAATGTGGTGCGCATCCTCAGCGTCCACAAGAGCAAGGGCCTGGAGTACCCGGTCGTCTTCGCGGCGGGCCTCCACAAGACCTTCAACCGGTCGGATCTGAACGCGCCGGTGCTGCTGGATCCGGAGCTGGGCATGGCCTCTGATTATGTAAACCTTAAGACCCGGCTGAAGGCGCCGACGCTCCTCAAGGAGGCCATTGCCCGGAAGCAGCTGCGGGAGAGCCTCGGAGAGGAGCAGCGGGTGCTCTATGTGGCCCTCACCCGGGCGAAACAGAAGCTCTATCTGTCGGGCGTCCTCAAAAATGAGGAAGCCCTCCGTGAGATGGACCTGACACTGCCCCTTAGGGAGGAGCTGCTGCCGCTCGGGTATCTTGCGCGGGCCAGGGGCTGCTTCGACTGGGTGATCCCGGCGGCGCTGCGGACGATCCGGCGCTATGAGACGGGCCTTGCTGAGGGGCCCTGTCCGCTGGTCCTTGAGCCGGTGCTGCCCGCGGAGCTGGTGCACGGAGCCGCGGCGGAGGGGCTCGGCCGAAGGGCAAAGCTTTCGCGCCTTGCCGCTGCCGGGCCCGATACCGTGACGGACACCGGGATCCGGGAAGAGCTCCGGAAGCGGTTTTCGTTTCTTTATCCTTACAGCGGACGGGAGGGAGTCCCGGCGAAGGTCTCGGTGACCGAGCTGAAGCGGAGCGCCTATCCGGAGGAACTGGCGGAGGAAGAGCTTCCGGCTTATCCGCTTGCGGAGGAACTGCCGGAGGAAGAGACCGGGGAAGCTCCCCGGGAAGAAGCGGACGCCGGCGGCAAAGAGACGCCGGAAGCGGGGGCGCTGCCCAGGCCGTCCCTCGTCCCGGCCTTTATGCGGGAGAAAGAGGAGGAGCGGACGCTTACCGGCGCCGAGCGCGGAAACGCCTGGCACAAGGTGATGGAGCTGCTGCGGTTTCCGGAGGAGGAAGAGCTGGAAGAGCGGGCCCTCACCGGGGACGTGCTGCGGCAGATGCGCGCGCTTACGGAGCGGGGACGGCTGTCCGAAGAGGCGGCGGAGTGCGTCCGCGCGAAGGGAATCGCGCGGTTTCTCCGTTCGGACCTCGGAAAACGGATGGCGGAGGCGGACCGGCAGGGCCGGCTCTTCCGGGAGCAGGCCTTTATGCTCAGCATTTCCGCGCATGCGGTGCGGGAGGAGTGGCCGGAGGACGAGGAGCTTCTCGTCCAGGGCATTATCGACGCCTTCTTCTATGAGGAGGACGGGATCGTCCTCGTCGACTATAAGACGGACCGGGTGAAGAGCGGGGACGAGCTCGTCCGGCGGTACCGCGTGCAGCTCGCGTCCTACGCGGAGGCACTCCGGCGCATCACCGGAGAAGAGGTGAAGGAGCAGTGGATCTGGTCCTTCGCCCTGAATTCAGCGGTCCCGATGTGACCGAAGGTATGCGGATCCGGTCTTTCTAAGCAGAACACCGGTTTGAAGAAGGAGGGAACATGGAGACGGCACTGTATTCGGCCCTGCATTTCCTGGTGGACGGCGTGTGCGCCTTCGCCATGTTCGGGCGCTTTCTGCCCCGCGGGGACGCCGCCTTCTCCCTGCTCTTTTACAATTTCTGCGCGTTCGCCCTGCAGCTGCCCCTGGGACTTCTTCTTGACCTG
>ONST01000173.1 GCA_900320575.1 uncultured Eubacteriales bacterium | reverse complement strand
CTCGCAGGCGTGCTCTTTGCGGTCTTCAAGGTCCGCATCGCGCTCTCTGTGTTTCTCCTTGTGGACGATCCGGAGCTGGGCGCGGCCGGATCCCTCCGGGAAAGCAGCGAACGCATGCGCGGCAGCTGCCTGCGCTACGTCCGGCTGCACCTCTCTTTTCTGGGTTGGTACGCCCTTGAGCTTCTCAGTATGGGAATGTGCTCCTTCTGGATCCAGCCCTACGTGATGGAGACCTGCTGTGTCTTCTATATGGATCTCATGCACGAAGTCCCGAAGCTGGACGGAACGGTTTGACAGATCTGCGATCGGATGGGCATGAAAAGTGCCCGCAGCGGGATCACATCCCTGCCGCGGGCGCTTTTTTTCATGCTTTCTGATTGCTTCCGGTCAGACATTTCTGCCGAAGACCACCGCCTCGTAGGGGCGGAGATTCAGGGTCAGCATCCCGCCGACCGCAAAGAGCACCTGACGGGAATCGGTATAGCCGTCTCTCCAGGTGGACAGCAGGCGGCGCATCTCCACCTTTTCGTCGCGGGGTATGCCGATCTCCCAGACCGGGATCTCGATGACCCGGGACTCCGGACCGGAGTTGACCGCCGTCACGATCTGCTGCTCCCGGGAGAAGCGGCCGTAGGAAATATAATGCTCCCCGCCGCCGATGGGCTTGATGGAACCGGTGCGGAAGACCTGATAGGAGCGGTGCAGCTTCACGGCCTTCTTATAGAAATCCAGCATTTCCCGGTCCTCGTGCCCCCAGGGGTAGGTCCTCCGGTTGTCGGGATCGGTGAAGCCCGCCACGCCGGCCTCGTCTCCGTAGTAGATCGTCGGCGCGCCGACGAAGGTCATCTGGATCACGACGGCCTCCCGCATGACCGCGGGATTCACATTTTCCGAAGCCGCCTCCGACCCCAGATAGTTCACGCGGCCCACATAGTGGTTCGTGCGGGTCAGGAAGCGGGAGTGATCGTGGTTGTCCAGCTCGTTCATCGCGCACAGCTCCGACTCGCCCTGGAAGCTGGCCAGATTCCGCGTCATCGTGCGCTGGAAGGTCCTGCCGTCCCCGAGAAGCTCCGGATGGAAGCTGTCGCTGTGCTTCTCCATGCCTGTCAGGAAGAAGGACACCGGCTCCATAAAGGCGTCGTAGTTCATCACCGTGTCCCACTCGCCGCCGTCCAGCCAGTCGGCGGATTCCCCGTAGTGCTCCGCAAGGATCACCGCGTCCGGATTCGCCTCTTTCACGGCTTTCCGGAACTTCTTCCAGAAGGCGTGGTTGTACTCCGTCGTGTAGCCCAGGTCCGCGGCCACGTCGAGACGCCAGCCGTCCGCATTGTAGGGGGGAGAGACCCACTTTTTTGCCACGCCCAGGATGTAGTCGACGAGCTTCGGGCTCTCCTCGTAATTCAGCTTCGGGAGCGTGTTGTGCCCCCACCAGCCGTCGTAGAACTCGTTGTAGGGCCAGGCGTCCTCATTCGTAAAACGGAAGAAGCTGTGGTACGGGCTCTCCTTGTCCACGAACGCGCCTTTTTTGTAGCCCTTCTGCCCCTCGTAGATCCGCTCGCGGTCCATCCACTTGTTGAAGGAGCCGCAGTGGTTGAAGACGCCGTCGAGGATCACCTTCATGCCTCTTTTGTGGACCTCCTCCACGAAGTGCGCGAAGTATTCGTCCGAAGCCTTCAGGTTCTCGGGATCCGTCACCCGGGAAATGTAGCGGGAGGCCTCGCGGTTCTCCAGCTCGCCCCAGGCCAGGGTAAAGCCGCTCTCCTTCACGATCCGCGTCAGATGGGGATCCACGTGATCGTAATCCTGGATATCGTATTTGTGATTGGAGGGGGAGACGAAAATGGGGTTGAGATACAGCACCTCGACGCCCAGATCCTGCAGGTAATCCAGCTTTTCGAGGATGCCCGGCAGGTCGCCCCCGTAGAAGTTCCGCACGTCCATCGCGGAGGGAAGCTGCGACCAGTCGGTGATCCGCTCTACGTAGCCGTTCAGGTAGGAATACTCCCGGGGGAGCACGTCATTTTCCGGATCTCCGTTGCGGAAGCGGTCCGGAAAGATCTGGTACATGACCGCGCCCTTGGTCCACTCCGGCACCGCGAAATCCGGCGTGATCCGGAAGAAATAGCGGGGATCCGCCTCATCCGTACATCCTTTTTTCGTGAAGAGGCAGGTCAGGCCCGCCGTGTTCAGCTCAAAATAGTAGCTGATGGTGTCTTTGCCGCAGGTCACGTCCGCCCCGTAGTAGTCGAAACCGCCCTCCGTCTCCAGCACGCGCATCGGGATCCGCTCCTCCCCGGTCACGAGGAAGATCTCGTCCACGTTGTTCTTCCAGGTCCGGATGCGGACCTGCATCGTCTCTCCGGCCCTGACCGTGCAGGGCGTGCGGTAGGCCTCGGTCTCGTCGGAGAATACGGCCCGGCTCTTGAAGACCGGGCGCATTTCCGCGGCGTACTGCCTCATTTTTTCATATCGTCTGCTCTCGCGCCAGCGCATATATTACTCCTCAAACAGGGCCTCGAATTCCTCCCGGCCGATCTTCTCCTTCTCAAGAAGCAGCTCCGCGCACCGGTCCAGCACATCGCGGTGCTCCGTGATGATCTCCCTGGCCTCGGCGTAGCAGCTGTCAATGATCGCCTTGATCTCCTCGTCGATGGCGGCGGCCACATGCTCGCTGTAGCTCTGGGTCTTCTCGAAATCTCTTCCGATAAAGACCTCGCCCGAATCGTCGTAGGAGACCAGGCCCAGCTTCCGGGAGAACCCGTATTTTGTCACCATGGCCTTGGCCGTCGCGGTCGCCTGCTTGATATCCTGGGAGGCGCCGGTGGTGATGTCGTCAAAGATCAGTTCCTCGGCGATGCGTCCGCCCAGGGACACCTTGATGTCCTGCAGCATCCGTCCCCGGGTGTTGAACAGCTCGTCCTTCTCCGGGAGCGGCATCGTGTAGCCCGCCGCGCCCATGCCGGTGGGGATGATGGAGACCGAGTACACCGGTCCCACATCCGGAAGCACGTGGAAGAGAATCGCGTGGCCCGCCTCATGGTAGGCGGTGATGCGGCGGTCTTTTTCGGAAATGATCTTGCTGCGCTTCTCCGCGCCGATCCCGACCTTCACGAAGGCGGCCTGGATGTCCGCCTGGCGGATGAACCGCTGGCCGAGCTTCGCGGCGCCGATCGCGGCCTCGTTGAGCAGGTTCTCCAGATCCGCGCCGGAAAAGCCGGCCGTGGTCTGGGCGATCTGCTTCAGGGAGACGTCGTCCGCCAGAGGCTTGTTCTTCGCATGCACGAGGAGGATCTCCTCGCGGCCCTTCACGTCGGGCATGCCCACCGAGACCTTGCGGTCGAAGCGGCCCGGGCGGAGGATCGCCGGATCGAGGATATCCACGCGGTTGGTCGCCGCCATGACGATGATGCCCTCGTTGACGCCGAAGCCGTCCATTTCCACCAGCAGCTGGTTCAGGGTCTGCTCGCGCTCGTCGTGGCCGCCGCCGAGTCCGGCGCCTCTGCGCCGGGCCACCGCGTCGATCTCGTCGATGAACACGATGCAGGGATGGTGCCTCTTGGCGTCCTCGAAGAGGTCGCGGACGCGGGAGGCGCCGACGCCGACGAACATTTCCACGAAATCAGAACCGGAAATGGAGAAGAAGGGCACGCCGGCCTCTCCTGCCACCGCCTTGGCGATCAGGGTCTTTCCGGTGCCGGGAGGTCCCACGAGGATCACGCCCTTGGGGATGCGCGCGCCGACGTCGGTATACTTCTGGGGATTCCGCAGGAAATCCACGATCTCCTCGAGATCCTGCTTCTCCTCCACGAGGCCCGCCACGTCTCCGAAGGTGACCTTTTCATCCTCCTCGGTGGTCATCCGCGCGCGGCTCTTTCCGAAATTCATCATCTGGGCATTGGCGCCGCCGCCCGCCTGCCGGTTCATCAGGAAGAAGAACACGAAGATCAGGAGCGCCATCAGCAGCATCGGCAGCACCGTCGTCAGGAACACGCTCTGCGCCGGGACGTCGCCCACGATCACCGGCACATCCGGGTCCGCTTCGCGGATCAGTTCCTGGATCCGGTTGACGTCGGAGACGGCAAAGCTCCCCTGGGTGCCGTCTTTCAGATGCACGGACACCCGCCCGGTCGGGACCTGGGTGTTCTGCCGGATCTCGACCGAGACGACCTCGCCCTGCTCCAGCGCCTCCGAAAGAGCGGACTCACTGTAGGACAGGACCGGATTGCTGCGGGAAGACATATAATAAAAGCCTCCCACGAGCAGGAACAGCAGCAGCAGATAAATAATAAAATTTCCTGAAGGTCTTTCTCGCACAGTTCTTCCTCATAAAAACGGCCGCCGGAAGCTCTTTTTCCCGCTCCCGGAACGCGCCGTTCTTCCACACGTCCTTACAGACGGATCCTTACAGCTCCACCTGACCGATATAGGGCAGATTGCGGTAGTTCTGATGATAGTCCATCCCGCAGCCGACCACAAAGTTGTCCTCCACCACGAAGGCCGTATAATCCACTTTGACGTCCCGCTCTCTGCGGTCCGGCTTATCCAGCAGGGTGCACAGACGAAGGGACTTCGGCTTCCGCGCCCGCAGCATGTCCAGCAGATAATAGAGCGTGCGGCCGGAGTCGATGATATCCTCCACCACCAGCACGTCCTTCCCCTCGACCGGCTCGTCCAGATCCTTGATGATGCGCACGATGCCGCTGGACTTCGTGTCGTCGCCGTAGCTGGAGACCGACATGAAGTCGAGGGAGACCGGGATCTCCGGATCGATCCGCTCAGACAGGGCCGTCATGAAATAGACGCCGCCCTTCAGCACGCAGATCATGTGAATGCTTTTTCCTTCGTAGTCGCGGCTGATCTCTTCGCCGAGCTCCGCGATCCGGCTTTTGATCTTCTCTTCCGGAATCATAACGCTGATCCGATCCTTCATAATGCCTCTCTCCTCCGTTCCTGTCTGTCCGTTCCTTCCTCCGCGTAAAAAGCAGGAGCGCCGCGGTGCAGACGGCAGATCCCGCTCCCGTCTGCGCGCAGCCGCAATCTTCTCATTATTTTACCATAAATCAGCTGTTTCGTATATCCTTTTCGGAGCCCGCCCCGCTGCGGGCATGATCTCCGTTTTTCCGCTCCCCCGCGTCCTCCGTCTTCTGAAGAAGAACGCCTCCCCGGATCCGGACAGCAGTCAGCCCTCCGGGCAGGGAAAGGCGCTTCCCGCGCCCTTTCCGGAAAAGGCCCGCCGCGGCCTCCACATGGACCCCGCCGAGATCCCGGCCGCTCCCGGATACCTTCGCCATCGCTTCCCGCAGCAGGAAGGTCCGCATGGCGGGCAGTTCTTCCGCGAACAGCTGATCCCGCACAAGGATCCCGTCCTCCCGCTCTTCCAGATAGCGGCCCTGCCTCTTTTCGGCCTCCGCGCAGAAGAAATCGGCGAGCGCCTCCTGCTTTTCGGCAAAAGCGGCCAGATGCTGCGCGCTGCGCCCGTTGAGCTCCGCCTGAAGATAGGGCAGGACGTGGTGCCGCAGCCGGTTCCTCGCCGCGTCGTCCGCAAGATTGGTGGAATCCGTCCGGAAGGGCGCGCCGGTCAGTGCAAGATAGGTCTCGATCTCCTGCCGGGTCAGCACGAGGAGCGGGCGGATATACGGTCCGCGCACGGCCCGCATAGAAGCGGCGCCCAAAGGCCCGCTGCCCCTGAGAAGATTAAGCAGGAGCGTCTCCGCCGCGTCGTCCATGTGGTGGGCCAGCGCGACGCGGGCGTTCTCCCCGCCTTCCCCGGCAAGCAGTTCCCCGAACACCCGGTACCGCGCCAGTCTCCCGGCCTCTTCGAGAGAGATCCCTCCCGCGGCCGCCTCTTTGGGGACGTCGCAGTCGGCGCGCAGGAACGGGAGCTGCAGTTCCCGGGCAAGCGCTTCGCAGAAACGCGCGTCCTCCTCCGCTTCCTCACCCCGGATCCCGTGGTGGATGTGCACGGCCGTCAGGGAGAACGGGTGCATTTCCCGGTAAGCGGCCAGCATGCGGAGGAGGCATACGGAATCCGCCCCGCCGGACAGCCCGGCGAATACCGTGCTCCCCCCGGGGATCATCTGCTCCCGCGTAAGTGTGTCAAATACGCGCTTCCGGATCCGGAAAGCCTCTGCCGGAAGGCGCGCGCCTGTTCTGTTCTCCATCCTTTTCCCAAAAGAAAAGCCATGACCTGCGAAAGGCCATGGCGTCTTCGTCCTCTTCAGTCAGCCGGCCGGAAAACGATCTCGCCTTCCTCGACCAGGCCCAGGCGGTCCTTCGCCGCCTGCCGGATATAATCCTCGGTCTGCATGTACTCCTTCAGTGCGCCGATCTCCTCGGTCCGGGCGTGCTCCGCCTCGATCTCCAGATTCAGTTCCTGACGGATCCGTTCATTTTCATCGATCTGCCGGTGCAGCTGCACGCCTTTCATCAGCAGAACGCCGAACATGACGCACACCACGAAGGTAATCAGAAGCATCGCCATCCGGTTCTCCGGTGATTCCGCTCTCCGCCTCTTCTTCGTACGGCCGCTGCGCTCTCCCCTCACTGCCATTTTTCCCCCTCATAAGGAGCCGGTCAGAGCTCCCGTTTGCCGGCAGAAAACACTCCCCGCTTTCCGCCGATTCCGGAAAACGCTCCCCGTTTTCCGAAAATACACTTTTACTATACACCCGAAAAAAGCCGGACGCAAGGGAAGAATCAAAGAATCCGGCCGATCAGAGGTAGCGGAACATCTCCTGGGCCTCTTCCTTCTTCGTGGTCTCCCGGATCTCCGTCACTTCCACCTTCACGTCCCGGGCGCCGAAATGGATCTCGATCACGTCCCCCGGCTTCACCTCGGTCCCTGCCTTTGCCGCCTTCCCGTTGATCTCCACGCGGCCGGCGTCGCAGGCCTCATTGGCGACCGTCCTCCGCTTGATCAGCCGGGACACCTTCAGATATTTGTCCAGACGCATCTTTGTTTCTCCGTTCTTAAGTAAAAAAACGGGATCCCCCTGCGGAGGATCCCCTGATCGATCTGATACCGGATTTACGCGTTGACCGCGTCCTTCAGAGCCTTGCCGGCCTTGAACTTCGGCGCTTTGGAAGCCTCGATCTTCATGGACTCGCCGGTCTGCGGATTTCTGCCCTCACGGGCGGCTCTCTCGGAGACCTCGAAGGTGCCGAAGCCGACCAGCTGGACCTTTCCGCCCTGCTTCAGTTCATCCGTTACAACATCTACAAAAGCCTTAACGGCTGCCTCGGCGTCCTTTCTGGAAAGACCGGTCTCACCTGCGATCGCCGCTGCAAGTTCTACTTTGTTCATGATAAATCCTCCTGTTTCAGTATTGTTTCCCTTTAGAGAACTGTACTTATTTATACCGCGTTTGCCCTTATGTGTCAAGCCGGGATTTCCTTAAAAAACGCGGTATTTTCCTGCATTTTTCGTTACCGTCTTTCGCAGTAACGCGCCGCGCGAAGGGAAGACGTCCGCTCTCAGGAGAAGATCGGCTTCAGGGCCGCAGCAAGCTCGTCCTTTTCCTTCTGGGCTTCCGCAAGATCCCTGCCGAGCGTGGTGTAGTAGCCCTTGATCTTCGGCTCGGTTCCGGAGGGGCGGACCACCACGGTGGCGCCGTCCTCAAGGGAGTAGATGAGGACGTTGGCCTTCGGAAGACCGGTCTCCTCGGGCTTCGTGTAGTCCGTGCACTTCACGATCTTCCGTCCCGCGATCTCAGCGGGCGGATTCTCGCGGAGTCCCGCCATGATGCCGGCCATCTTGTCCATGCCGGACAGGCCCGGGAATTCGAAGCTGTCGACCTTGTTGAGGTAGCGCCCGTACTGCGCGTAGATCTCCTCCAGACGCTGCTTGATGGAGGAGCCGATGCTGCGGTAGTAGGCGGCCATCTCGCAGATCAGCATGGAGCCGATGATGGCGTCCTTGTCGCGGACGTACGGTCCGGCCAGATAGCCGTAGCTCTCCTCGAAGCCGAAAATGAAGCGGTCCACTTCGCCGGCAGCCTCGAGCTGCGCGATCTGGTCGCCGATCCACTTAAAGCCGGTGAGGGTGTGGCGCATCTCGACGCCGTAGTGCTTCGCCACCTGATCCGCCAGCGGGGTCGAGACGATGGACATCACGGCCACCGGATCCTTCGGCATCGTGCCCTTCTCGATGCGGCCCGCACAGATGTAGTCCAGGAGCAGCACGCCCATCTCATTTCCGGAAACCAGCTCGTAGGAGCCGTCCGGGCATTTCATGGCGATGCCCACGCGGTCCGCGTCGGGGTCGGTCGCCAGCATCAGGTCGGCGCCAACTTCCTGCGCGAGCGTAAGGCCCTTCTCCAGCGCCTGGAAGATCTCGGGGTTCGGATAGGGGCAGGTGGTGAAATAGCCGTTCGGATACTCCTGCTCCGGAACGATCGTGATATCCGTGATGCCCATGTCGTTCAGGACGTGGGTGACCGGAACAAGGCCCGTGCCGTTGAGCGGGGAATAGACCAGCTTCAGTCCGGCCGTCTTGCAGAGACCCGGACGGACCTGGCGCGCCTCGATCGCCTCATAGAGGGCCTTCTTGCAGTCCTCGCCCACAAAACGGATCAGGCCCTTCTCCACGCCTTCCGCAAAAGGCATGTACTTCGCGCCGGTCAGGACGTCGGTCTTCTGGATCGCGTCGTAGACCACCGCCGCCGCGTCGTCCGTCATCTGGCAGCCGTCGGGGCCGTAGGCCTTGTAGCCGTTGTATTTTGCGGGGTTGTGGGACGCCGTCACCATGATGCCGGCGTTGCAGCTGTAATATCTGGTCGCAAACGACAGGGCCGGGACGGGCATCAGCTCGTCGTAAATGCGGACGTTGATGCCGTTGGCCGCGAGAACGCCCGCGGCGTCTTTCGCGAAGGTGTAGCCCTTCAGACGGCTGTCGTAGCTGATCGCCACCGTCTGCGTGCCGCCCTGGGTCTTCACCCAGTCCGCGACGCCCTGGGTCGCCTGGCGGACCACCCAGATGTTCATGCGGTTCGTGCCTGCTCCGAGGGTCCCGCGCAGGCCCGCGGTCCCGAACTGCAGCGAGACCGCAAAACGGTCCTTGATGGCCTCGTCGTCTCCCTCGATGCCGAGGAGCTCGGATCTTAAATCACAGTCGATCAGTTCGGCTTCCAGCCAGCGCTTATACATTTCCTGATACATGTTATGATACCTGCCTTCCATCGGTTTGTAATGTGGATGATGCCGGTTGCGGTCCTTTTTCCTTGCGTTCCACCGTCCGGGGCCGCTCCCGTCCGGTGCTCTTATTCACTTCATTTCTATGATAATGGTTTTAAAATACGCTGTCAAGGAATCTCACGCGCAGCGTCCAAGGAAGCCCCTTTCACGCGCCCTCCGCCTCTTTTTCTGCCCAGGCGAGCAGGCGCTCCCGGTCATTTTCCGCGGGATCTTCCAGCACCCTGCTAAGAGCGCCCTGAAGGATCCGTCCGACTTCCCTGCCGCGGACTCCGAGGGCGAGAAGATCCTCCCCGCCGATCGCGAGATCCTTCAGCTCCAGAGGATCTCCGTCCGCGAGGACCGCCTCCATCTGTCCGGCAAGTCCCCGGACCCAGGCGAAGTTCTCCTCCTGCTGATACGGCCCCTTCGCGGCGGTATCCGCCCACAGGACCTCCAGAAAAGAAGGGAACCGCTCCGGGCCGATCTGATGCATCGCGCGCCGCACCTCGGCGCGTTCGACGGCCGGCCAGTACTCGTGCCAGTAGATGAGCGTCGTGACCTCGTCGATGGTATGGTTGTCGAATTTGAGCCTTTTGAGGATCTCCCGGGCCATTTTGGCGCCTTCCTTCCCGTGCCCCTGGAAATGGTCCCGTCCGAAGGAATCTGTATAGCGGAGCGCGGGCTTGCCCACGTCGTGGAGCAGCATCGCAAGCCGCAGGATCTCGTCCGCGGGGGCCGCGCAGACCGCGCGGACCGAGTGCTCGCCGACGTTATAGCGGTGCCAGGGCGTGTGCTGCGGCGTCTCCATCATGAGGTCGAACTCCGGGAGAAAGACCGCGGTGAGCCCGAGGCGCCAGAGGTCGAGAAAGATCTCCGGGTTCGGGGAGACGAGCAGCTTCACGAGCTCCGTGCGGATCCGCTCGGCACTGATCTTCCGCAGCATTTCCGCGTGCCGGATCACCGACATCCGGGTCTTATCCCCGATCCGGAATCCCAGCTGCGCCGAGAAGCGGACGGCCCGGAGGATCCGCAGCGCGTCCTCGTCGAAGCGGGCGTCGGGGTCGCCGACGCAGCGGATGAGCTTCTTCTGCAGGTCCTTCATACCGCCATAGGGGTCCACGAGGCCCGTGCGGGGACTGTAGGCCATGGCGTTGATCGTAAAATCCCGCCGCAGCAGGTCCTCCTTCAGATCCGGCGTGAAAATGACCTCCTCCGGGTGCCGGCCGTCCAGATAGACGCCGTCGATCCGGAAGGTAGTCACCTCGTACTGCCCGTCCTCCGTGAGGACGGTGACGGTCCCGTGCTTAAGGCCCGTGTCCACGGTCCGGCGGAAGATCCGCTTCACCGCCTCGGGTCTTGCGGAGGTCGTGATATCCCAGTCGCTGGGCTCCCGCGCCAGCACCGCGTCGCGCACGCAGCCGCCCACGGCATAGGCCTCATAGCCGGCCGCCTCGAGGCGGTCAATGATCCCGGACACCTGTTCCGGCAGTTTCAGTCTCAAATCCGTGTCCTCCGGCTCCTGTACCTGAAGAAAGAAGGCCTCCCGCCGTCCGCATGCACGGGCCGTGGGAGGGCCTTCTGTCCGCATTATTCTTTCTAAGAGCTGCCGGGCGTCCCGCCTTAGGCAGCTCCGGGTCTTCATACGATCAGTACGCCTTGCCCCAGTACACCATCTTCTTCGCCGGCTTTCCGCAGCAGACGCACTTCGCGCCCTCCGGGATCTCCTGTTCGTCAAACGGCATGCAGCGGGAAGTGGCGGTGGTATCGGCCTTGATCTGGTCCTCGCAGGAGACGTCTTCGCACCAGAACGCCTTCACGAAGCCGGGCTTTTCGTCCAGGGTCTTCTTAAAGGTCTCATAGTCGAAGGCCTCGTAGGTGTGGGAATCACGGAAGGCCCGCGCCCGCTCCAGCATATCCTTCTGAATGGTCCCGAGCAGCTCCGCGGAGGCCTCCGCCGCCTTCTCAAGCGGCACGACGGTCTTTTCCCGCGTATCGCGGCGGACGAGGACGCACTGCCCCGCCTCGAGATCCTTCGGGCCCAGCTCGATGCGCATCGGGAAGCCGCGCATCTCCTGATCCGCGAACTTCCAGCCCGGCGAGCGGTCGCTGTCGTCGTATTTTACGGAAATGCCAGCCGCCTCGAGATCCGCGGTCAGCTTTTCGCAGGCTTCCTGCACGCCCTCCGCGTTCTGGCGGATCGGGATCACCACGCACTGGGTCGGAGCGATCCGAGGCGGCAGGACCAGGCCGGAATCGTCGCCGTGCACCATGATAATGGCGCCGATCATGCGGGTCGTCATGCCCCAGGAGGTCTGATGGACGTACTTCAGCGTGTTGTCGCGGTCCGTGAACTGGATGCCGAAGGCCTTCGCGAAGCCGTCGCCGAAGTTGTGGCTGGTGCCGGACTGCAGCGCCTTGCCGTCGTGCATCAGGGACTCGATCGTGTAGGTCGCCTCCGCGCCCGCGAACTTCTCCTTATCGGTCTTCCGGCCCTTTATGACCGGGATCGCCAGCACTTCCTCGCAGAAATCCGCGTAGACGTTGAGCATCTGCACGGTGCGGGCCTCCGCTTCCTCCGCGGTCGCGTGGGCGGTGTGCCCCTCCTGCCACAGGAACTCGCGGGAGCGCAGGAACGGCCGGGTCGTCTTCTCCCAGCGGACCACCGAGCACCACTGGTTATAGACCTTCGGCAGATCCCGGTAGGACTGGATGTCCTTCTGGTACAGGTCGCAGAACAGGGTCTCCGAGGTGGGGCGGACGCACATCCGCTCCTGCAGCTCGTTCAGGCCCCCGTGGGTGACCCAGGCCACCTCCGGTGCGAAGCCCTCCACGTGATCCTTCTCCTTCTGGAGCAGGGACTCCGGGATGAACATCGGAAGATAGACGTTCTGCACACCGGTCTTCTTAAAGCGCCGGTCCAGCTCCTGCTGGATCTTCTCCCAGATGGCGTATCCGGCGGGCTTGAAGACCATGCACCCCTTCACGGAGGTATAGCCGGTCAGCTCCGCCTTCTTCACCACGTCGGTATACCACTGGGCAAAATCCACGTCCCGGGCGGTGATGGATTCGACTAGTTTCTTTTCTTTTGCCATGTTGATACGTACTCCTCTTACAGATCGATGGAAATGGTCCGGTCCGTCCGGGTATACCGGTAGTACCGGACGCCCGCCGCATCGAACATCCGCTTGGACGCGATGACCGACGGGGTGGCCGCGTATTTGTCACAGTCGTAGATGACTGTGCGGATCCCGGCCTGGATGATCGCCTTCGCGCACTCGTTGCACGGGAAGAGCGTCACATAGAGCTTGGCTCCCTCCAGGGAGCCTCCGCGGTAATTCAGGATCGCGTTGAGTTCGCTGTGGGTCGAATAAAAATACTTGTTCTTCAGCGGATCGTCCCCGTCCCGGTTCCACGGGAACTCGTCGTCCGAGCAGCCGTTGGGAAACCCGTTGTAGCCCATCGAGAGGATCTTGTTGTCGGCGCTGACGATGCAGGCGCCGACCTGGGTATTCGGATCCTTCGAGCGCAGCCCGGAGAGCACCGCGACTCCCATGAAATACTCGTCCCACGTCAGATAATCCGTTCGTTTCTCACTCATATTTCCCAGCACAGCCTTTCCTGTTCCTGATGTTGAACGGTCCGCCGGGAAGCAGGCCGCGGCCTGTTCCGCGCCGGCTCCCGGCGGTGCAGTGATCTTACTTCGTTCCGAAAATGCGGTCGCCGGCGTCGCCCAGGCCCGGAACGATGTAGCCGATCTCGTTGAGCTTCTCATCGAGAGAGCCGACGATGATATCCACGTCCGGATGCGCCTCCTGGAGCCGCTTAAGGCCCACCGGGGCCGCGATGATGCACAGGAAGCGGATGTTCTTGCAGCCGTGCTTCTTCAGCTGGGAAATGGCGTCCACGGCGGATCCGCCCGTCGCCAGCATCGGGTCGACGACGAAGACGTCGCGCTCCTCGATATCGGCCGGCAGCTTGCAGTAGTATTCCACCGGGTTCAGGGTCTCCGGATCGCGGTAGAGGCCGATGTGGCCGACCTTCGCCGCCGGGATCAGGGTCTGCATGCCGGCCACCATGCCCAGGCCTGCGCGCAGGATCGGGACGATGGCGAGCTTCTTGCCGGACAGGCGCTTCACCGTGGTCGGGCCGATCGGGGTCTCGATATCCACGTCCTCCAGACGCAGGTCCCGTGTCGCCTCATATGCTTCCAGCATCGCGATCTCCGAGACCATCTCGCGGAAATCCTTGGAACCGGTGTCCTTGTCACGGATCAGTCCGATCTTGTGTCTGATCAGCGGATGCTCCATAAT
>ONST01000001.1 GCA_900320575.1 uncultured Eubacteriales bacterium | reverse complement strand
TACGGCGGCCGGCTCGTGATCGATCCGGATTTTGAGGAGAAGCGGTTCTCCGGATATCTGGACGGAAGAGGAAGGCTCTTTCTCTTCCGGATCGTTTGGATCGCGGCCGCGCTCTGGTTCAACAAGAATACAAAATTCGTTCTGAAACGATATAAAAAATTGAAGGAGGATTCATAAAGATGGCGGAGAATTTTACAAATACGGTCGAGACGCTCTTCAAGGGAATGGACAGCTTCATCACCTCCAAGACGGTCGTGGGCGAACCGGTCCATGTGGGCGATACCATCATTCTGCCTCTGGTGGACGTCTCCTTTGCGGTCGGCGCAGGCGCAAACCAGGGAGAACGGAAGTCCCCGAATGCCGGAGGCGGCATGGGCGGCAAGCTTTCTCCCAGCGCGATGCTGGTGATCTCCAACGGCACGACGAAGCTCGTCAGCGTCAAGAATCAGGACGGCCTCACCAAGATCCTGGACATGGTCCCGGATATGGTCAACAAATTCACGGGAAAGAGCGGGAGCGAAAGCGATCCGCTTGCAGAATAACGGTCAGATACGGAAAGAGCCGGCGGGGAACCGCCGGCTTATTTCTTATAAAGCGTGTGTTTTAAGGAAATTTACGGAGATCCGGAAGACAAGAAAAAAAGAACCGTGAATCACTTCACAGTTCTCTTAATCTGATTCTTTGCTCATCATGCGCGCTCAACTCTGCCGGACTTCAGGCACTGAGTGCAGACATACGCATGCTTCGGAGTTCCATTCACAGTAATTTTGACCCTTTTGATATTGGATTTCCACATTTTGTTGGATCTTCTATGAGAATGGCTGACGTTATTCCCGAAATGAGCGCCTTTTCCACAAACCGAACAAACTGCCATCAGTAAACACCTCCCTGCAACAGACTCAGTCTCATCACAAGACCTGCAACAGATGATATTTTATCAGAAGCTTCCGGATTATGCAAGCTTTTTTCTTCATTCAAATGTTACTTTTCTTTTTGACGGAATGATTGTATAATAACGGAGAACATCCTGTCGGCCGGAAGGCTCCCGCCTGCGGCCCAACTGTTAAACCGGAGGAATGCGTATGAAAGGGTATATGAATTCCGAATACGGCGCGATCTCCGTCACTTCGGATGTGATCGCGACCTACGCGGGCTCGGTAGCCGTGGAGTGCTTCGGCATTGTCGGCATGGCCGCCCACAGCACGAGAGACGGTCTGGTCCATCTTCTGAAAAAGGACGGGCTGAAATACGGAATCAATATCAAACTGGATAATAATAAGATCTATCTGACGATCCACTGTATCGTGGCGTACGGCGTCAGTATTCTCGCGGTCTCTGAGAACCTGATTGAAAATGTACAGTATAAGCTCGAACAGTTCACCGGCATGCATGTAGAACATGTCGATGTGCTGGTAGAGGGAATCCGCGTCATTGATTAAGGAATTTTGGGGGACGAAAGAAAGTGGAATGCTACACGATTGACGCCCGTCTGCTGCAGAAGATGTTTCTCGCGGGCGCGAAGAATCTGGAAGTCAAGAAGAACTGGATCAACGAACTGAACGTGTTCCCGGTGCCGGACGGCGACACCGGAACGAATATGACGCTGACGATCATGTCGGCTGCCGGAGAAGTGGCGCGGCTCGGAGAACCGACCATCGACGATCTGGCAAAGGCGGTCGCCTCCGGCTCCCTGCGCGGGGCCCGGGGCAATTCCGGCGTCATTCTCTCCCAGCTGTTCCGCGGCTTCACAAAGGCGATCCGGGACCATGAAGAGCTGGATACCGTCCTGATCGCAGAGGCGACGACCAAGGCCGTGGAGACCGCCTACAAGGCGGTCATGAAGCCGAAAGAGGGCACCATCCTCACGGTCGCCAAAGCCCTCTCCGACGAAGCGGTCCGCATCGCGGAGGAGACGACGGAGATCGGCGCGTTTCTGACCGCCGTGATCAAAAGGGGAAATGAAGCCCTCGCCAATACGCCGGAGCTTCTTCCGGTCCTGAAGGAAGCCGGCGTGGTGGACTCCGGCGGACAGGGCCTGATGGTGGTGCTCGAGGGCGCGCTCGATGCCTTTAACGGCAAGGAGATCGACCTGACTTTCGAGATCCCGCAGACAGAGGTGAAAGTGCCTGCCCGCGGCGAGATCAGCACCGACGATATCAAGTTCGGTTACTGCACCGAGTTCATCATTCTTCTGGACAAGCCCTTCCCGGAGTCCGAGGAGATGGAATTCAAGTCCTTCCTCACCTCCATCGGCGACAGCCTGGTGCTGGTCGCGATGGACGACATCGTAAAGGTGCACGTCCATACCAATCATCCGGGCCAGGCTTTCGAGCGCGCCCTCACCTACGGGCAGCTGACGCGCATGAAGATCGACAATATGCGCGAGGAGCACAGGGAGACGCTGTTCCGCATGAGCGAGAAGAAGGCCACGGAAGAGAAGAAAGAGCCCGCCCCGAGGAAGAAATACGGCTTCATCTCCGTCACGATCGGCAGCGGCATGAGCGAGATCTTCAAAGGTCTTGGCGTCGACTATCTGATCGAGGGCGGCCAGACGATGAACCCGAGCACCGACGATATGCTCAAGGCCATCGAAGCCGTGCATGCCGAGCACGTGTTCATCCTGCCGAATAACAAGAACGTCATTCTCGCCGCCTCCCAGGCGAAGGAGCTCACGACGGACTGCCAGGTCTACGTGGTGCCCACGAAGACGGTCCCGCAGGGCATTTCCGCAATGCTCAGCTGCTCGGCCGAGCGCGCCCCGGAGGACAATTTCGCAGATATGGAAGCTGCGATCAGCACCGTGAAGACCGGTGAGATCACTTATGCGGTGCGCGATACCACGATCGACGGATATCCGATCAAAAAGGGCGACCTCATGGGCATCGGCGACGAGGGGATCCTTGCCGTCGGCGCCGATGTACGGACCGTTGCGCTGGAGATGCTCGGGAAGATGGTGGACGACGAATCCGGGCTTGTGAGCATCTACAACGGCGCGGATTTCGGCGAAGAGGAGACGGAGGAGCTCACGGCGGCCGTGGAAGAGGCGTTCCCGGATGTGGACGTGGAAGCCAATTTCGGAGGACAGCCGATCTATTACTGCATTTTATCAGTGGAATGAATCAGCAAAAAAGGAGCTGCGTCAGAACCGCGCAGCTCCTTGTTATCTTTATAAAATGAAGAAACTGACGGAACTCAAGGGGATCGGACCCAAAACGGAAAGCCTGTTCGCAAAGCTGGGGATCACGTCGCAGGAGGATCTGCTGCGGTATTACCCGGTCCATTATGATGCCTGTGAGGAGCCTGTGAAGATCGCGGAGCTGATCCCGGGAGCGAAGATGGCCGTTACCGCGCACATCGTTAGCCGGCCGGTCCTCCGGACGGTCAGGAATCTCACGATCCTCACCTGCGAGGCCGCCGATGAGACAGGAAAGATCCGCATTACCTGGTTCAACGCCCCGTTCCTCGCAAAGCAGCTGATCCCCGGGGGCGTCTACGTCTTCCGGGGGACCGTCTCCGAGCGGAAGGGAAGGGCGGTCTTCGATCATCCGGAATTCACCTCTCCCGCCGCCTATGCGGAGAAGGTCAACACGCTGGTCCCGGTGTACGGCCTCACGAAAGGCCTCAACAGCCGGTCGGTCGGGCGCGCCGTCGCCCAGGTCCTCAAAGATCCGGCCTTCTCGGAAGAATTCCTTCCGGAG
Source organism: uncultured Eubacteriales bacterium (assembly GCA_900320575.1). Lineage (GTDB taxonomy): Bacteria > Bacillota > Clostridia > Lachnospirales > Lachnospiraceae > Chordicoccus. Next base: position 20,088 of record ONST01000001.1, on the reverse strand, counting down.
AGCCTGCTGCGCCTTCACGGCCTCGTCGGAGAAGCGGAGGCGCTCCGCGGGATCCATTTTCCGGAAAATGCAGAAGTGCTGGAGGCGGCAAGGCGCCGATTGGTCTTCGATGAATTCCTGCTGTTCGTGCTCCTCATCCGGCTTCTCCGGAGGAAGACGGAAGAGGAGAAGACCGCCTTTCCCATGGAGAAGACCTGGGAAGCCGAGGAGCTCCTTCACCGTCTTCCGTTCCGCCTGACAAATGCCCAGCTTCGGGTCTGGAGAGAGATCGAGGCGGATCTTGCCGGGACGCACCCCATGGCGCGTCTCGTACAGGGTGACGTGGGGAGCGGAAAGACGGTCATCGCCTTTCTGGCCATGCTGATGGCCGCGGAAAACGGCTGGCAGAGCGCGCTGATGGCTCCGACCGAGGTCCTGGCGAAGCAGCACTACGAAAAGCTGTGCGCGCTCGTCGAAGAACAGCAGCTCAGCAGGGTCCGTCCGGTCCTCCTCCTCGGCTCCACGAAAGCGGCTGAAAGGCGGCGGATCCTCCAGGAGATCGCGGACGGCTCGGCAAATGCGGTGATCGGCACCCATGCGCTCTTCCAGAACAGCGTCGTCTACCGCGATCTGGCGCTCGTGATCACGGACGAACAGCACCGCTTCGGCGTGCACCAGAGGGAGGCGCTTGCGCAGAAGGGCAGGCCGCCGCACTCCCTGGTCATGAGCGCGACGCCGATCCCGCGGACCCTGGGCGTCATTTACTACGGAGATCTTGACATCTCAGTGGTGGACGAACTGCCCGCAAAGCGCCTTCCCATCCGGAACTGTGTCGTGGACGAGAGCTTCGTGCCGCAGGCCCTCAGCTTTGTCCGCAGACAGCTCGGCGAGGGACGGCAGGTCTACCTGATCTGTCCGATGATCGAGGAGTCGGAGGGGCTTGACGCGGCGAACGTGACGGACGAATACAAACGGATCCGCAGTGAATTTCCGGACGTGCCCTGCTCGATGCTGCACGGCCGCATGAAGGCGGAGGAGAAGGAGCGCGTGATGGCGGATTTCTCCGCCGGGAAGACGAAGATCCTCGTCTCCACCACGGTCGTCGAGGTGGGCGTGGACGTCCCCAATGCGACGCTCATGTGGATCCGCAGTGCCGAGCGCTTCGGTCTGGCGGCCCTGCATCAGCTGCGGGGGCGCGTCGGAAGAGGAGAGCACCAGTCCTACTGCATTTTCATGGCGGGGCAGAAGAATCCGGAGACGCTGAAGCGGCTCGAGATCCTCAATCACTCCAACGACGGCTTCGAGATCGCGGAGAAGGATTTTGCGCTCCGCGGTCCCGGCGACCTGACCGGGATCCGGCAGAGCGGGGACGCGCGCTTCCGTCTGGCGGACGTCACGAAAGACGGGGAGATCCTCCGTCTGGCCGGGGAGACCGCGGCCGCGGTGCTCAGCGACGATCCATGCTTCGCCGATCCGCAGTACGAGCTTCTGGGCAGAAAGGTCCGGAGCCTTCTGGAAGACGAGGATACGAGCCTCGCGCTTTAGGGGAGGGGGCCTGCGCATGTGCGGGCGCACCATGTATAGAACTAACCGATTCACGGATTGTTCCGCGCTTCAAGGTTGACTCCATGATTACGGCTTGCTCCGTGCTTGCGCACTCACGCAAGCCTCCGCACATTCGCACTCTCGCGGCGCTTCGCACCGCTTCCTGCTCATGTGCGGGCGCACCATAAAGTCGCCCACGCTTTGGAATACGATGTATTCCAAAGCGCAGCGACTTTTGGTGCTGTAATCATATGGTAAAATTGCATAAAATAGTTGCATGTTTTTGTGAGGATTGCTATACTATTCCCAAACACGAAACCGTTTCCGGAAAAGAGGGCTTATGAAAGTAGGAATCATCGCACATAACAGTAAAAAAGCCTTAATTGAAGATTTTTGTATTGCATACAAGGGGATCCTCTCGAAGCACGATATTTATGCCACCGGGACCACCGGGCGGCGGATCGAGGAAGTCACTTCGCTCCGGGTCCATAAATTTCTTCCCGGCACCATCGGCGGCGACAAGCAGTTCACGGAAATGATCCAGCGCGGCGCCATGGATATGGTGATCTTTTTCTACAATCCGGCCATGGTGGACCAGAAAGAGCCGGACATGAAGACCATCGTCCAGGCCTGCGATCAGAATACGATCCCGGTCGCCACGAATATCGCCACGGCGGAAATGCTGATCCTCGGCCTCGGGCGGGGCGATCTGGACTGGCGGCTCGGCATGGCGAGGGACGACCTGTGAGAGTCATTGCGGGCACGGCCCGCTCGATGCCGCTCCGCACCGTGAAGAGCATGAATATCCGCCCGACGACCGACCGCACGAAGGAGACTCTGTTCAACATCCTGCAGGGACGGATCCCGGGATGCCGTTTCCTCGATCTCTTTGCCGGCAGCGGCTCGATCGGGATCGAAGCGCTGAGCAGAGGTGCCGCCTGTGCTTATTTCGTTGAAAATACCCGCGTCCATCAGGATCTGATCCTCGAGAACCTGGAGTTCACAAAGCTCACAAAGGGGGCGCACCTCGAAAAAGGGGACGTGCTGACGGTGCTGCACCGCCTCGAGGGGAAAGAACCGTTCGATGTGATCTTCATGGATCCGCCTTTTGATCAGGGGCTGGAGAAGCCGGTGCTCACGTATCTTTCCGGCAGCAGGCTTCTCGCCGAAGGCGGCTGGATCGTCGTCGAGTGTTCCCCCAAGACCGATTTTTCCTATCTTCCGGAACTGGGACTGACCTGCGTGAAGGAGCGGGTCTACGGAAAGAGCCGGCATCTGTTCCTGGAGCGCATTACGGAGGACTGATATGAGACGGGCAGTTTATCCCGGATCCTTTGATCCGGTCACCTACGGACATCTGGATATCATCACGCGGGCGTCGGAGCAGTTCGATGAGCTGATCGTCGGCGTTTTGCGCAATTCCTCAAAAACTCCGTTGTTTTCTGTAAACGAACGTGTTAAGATACTTAAAGAAGTGACGAAAAAACTGGGCAATGTCCGTATCGAATCCTTCGAAGGCCTGTCCGTCAATTTTGTGCGGGACTGCGGCGCTAAGGTGATCGTCCGCGGACTGCGCGCCATTACGGATTTCGAGTACGAACTCCAGATGGCGCAGACCAACCGCATTATGGCCCCGGACATCGACACGATGTTCTTCGTCACCGGTCTCGAATATGCCTATCTCAGTTCCACCACGGTCAAGGAGGTCGCCTCGTTCGGCGGCGATCTGGAGCGGTTCGTTCCGCCCTATGTACTGGAGGAGATCCGCAGAAAGATAGGCGAAAAGAATTAGAATATGTAAGAAAAAGGAGAGTGTCATGGCCAGCAGAATCGAACAGATCATTGAGGAAATCGAGGAGTATGTAGACAGCTGTAAGTTCCAGCCGCTGTCGACGACGAAGATCGTTGTCAATAAAGAGGAACTGGAGGAGCTGCTCCGTGAACTGCGCCTGAAGACACCGGATGAGATCAAGCGTTATCAGAAGATCATTTCCAACAAGGACGCCATCCTGGCGGATGCCCAGGCGAAGGCCGACAGCATCATCGCCGGCGCCGAGGCCCGTGCAAAAGAGCTGGTCAGCCAGCACGAGGTCACACAGCAGGCGTATGCCCAGGCCAACGATACGATCAACAAGTCGAATCAGCAGGCCCAGAGCATCCTGGATTCCGCGACTCAGGACGCCAACAACATCCGCCTCTCCGCGATCACCTATACCGACGATATGCTGGCCAATATGGAGAATATCCTGACCGCCACCATTGACGAGGCGGGATCCCGCTATCACGCGCTGATCGATTCCCTGCAGGCCGCCAACAATACCGTCAAGCAGAACCGCAGCGAGCTTGCTCCGGCCGGAAGCGCCGCTCCGGTCCACGACGAAGAACTCCCGGAAGAGGAATTTGACGTGGACGACAGCGAGTACGAGGACGAGGAGTTATAATTTCTTCAGCTGCATGCAGTAAGGGGAATGTTCCTGGGAGCGTTCCCCTTTTTTCTTTACAGGAGGTGCCTATGGGCGTTTTGGAAATGCTGGAACCCAAGAGTGTATTTGCATATTTTGAAGCGATTTCCGGGATCCCGCGCGGGTCCGGCCATACGGAGCGGATCCAGGAATATCTGAAAGCCTTCGCGGAAGCCCGCGCGCTTCCCGTCTATACGGATGAAGCGGGCAATACCATCATCAAAAAGCCCGGCACGAAGGGCCGCGAGCGCATTTCTCCGGTGATCCTGCAGGGACACGTGGATATGGTCTGCGCCAAGCGCGCGGACGTCCGTCACAATTTTGAGACGGATGCCCTCGATCTCGGCGTGGACGGGGACTGGATCCACGCGAACGGCACGACGCTGGGCGGCGACGACGGCATCGCGGTCGCGATGATGCTGGCGATCCTCGACTCCGATACGATTCCCCATCCGCCTCTCGAGTGCGTCTTCACCAGCGACGAGGAGACAGGCCTTCTCGGGGCCGAGGCGCTCGATACCTCAAAGCTTTCCGGACGGACCATGATCAATCTGGATTCCGAAGAGGAGGGGATCTTTACCTGCGGCTGCGCAGGCGGCTGCCGCGTGGATTCGCATCTTCCAATCCGCCGCATCACCCAGAGGGGACTCCCCGTGATGGTGACGTTCACCGGGCTTCGCGGCGGCCATTCCGGAGGGGAGATCGACAAGATGCGCGCCAATGCGGACAAACTGGCCGGCCGATATCTCTATGAGCTGAGCCGTGCAGGAGAATTTTCCCTGGCCGGCGTTTCCGGCGGAGACAAGGACAACGCGATCCCTCCGGAAGCCCGAATCCAGCTGGTGATCGATGAGGACGATTTCCGCGATCTGGTCGTATTTACCGAGGATTTTGAGAAAACGATCCGCAAAGAATACGCGAAGACCGATCCCGGTATCCGGATCCGCACCGAAAAGGGGAGCGTGCACCGGGTCTCCGTGCTCGACACAGAGAGCCAGGACCGGGTGATCGCTTTTCTGCAGCTGGTCCCCTTCGGGGTCCGGAAGATGAGCCCGGATATCGGAGATCTTGTGGAGACCTCTCTCAATCTCGGGATCGTGCGGACGGGAGAGGCGGAATTCGCCGCCACCAGTTCCGTGCGCAGCTCTGTTCCTTCGGAAAAAGCGGAACTGGTATCCGAGATCCGCTGCCTGACCGAGTATCTGAACGGCAGCATCCAGGTGCGCGGCGATTATCCGGCCTGGGAGTTCCACGATACCTCTGCGCTGCGGGACCTGATGGAGGAGACCTACGAGGAGCTTTTTGACAAAGAAGCGCTGGTCAGCGTCATCCACGCGGGCCTCGAGTGCGGGCTGTTCTATGAGAAGATGCCGGGCCTCGACGCCGTATCGATCGGACCCGATATGAAAGATATCCACACCTCCGAGGAGCGGCTCTCCGTATCCTCGACGGCGAGGACCTATGCATTCCTTCTGGAAATACTGAAGAAATGGAAATAAGCCATGGAGATTCAGCTTTGGCGTGAGCTTCTGGACCCCTACGAGCAGGCAGTCTCGGAGCTGATCACAAAATTCAACAATCTGAAGGCGGAGCACCGGAAGCGGAATCTGTACTCCCCGATCGAGAGCGTCAGCGGCCGCGTCAAGTCCGTCTCCAGCATTCTGGAGAAGATGAAGCACAAGAACGTCCCGTTCGAACGCCTGGAAGCGGAGATCGAGGATATCGCGGGCCTCCGCATTATTACCCAGTTCGTGGAAGACATCGAGAAGGTCGCCCAGCTGCTGTATCAGCGCAGCGACCTGGAGATCGTGGAGCAGAAGGACTACCTGGCCAATCAGAAGAAGAGCGGCTACCGGAGCTTTCATCTGATCGCCCGCTACACCGTGGACTGTATCGGCGGGCCGAAGCCGCTGTTCGTCGAGATCCAGATCCGCACGATGGCCATGAATTTCTGGGCGACTACCGAGCATTCGCTCCAGTATAAGTACCGGGGGAATCTGCCGGAACGGGTCGCAGCGCGCCTCACGAACGCCGCGGACGCGATCTTCATGCTGGATAACGAGATGTCCTCCGTGCGCTCGGAGATCATGAACGCCCAGATCGATTCCCAGATGGAGCTGCAGCTGGTGAAGGATATCCTGAACTGCATTGAAAATATCTACCGGCTGGACAACAAGCGGGAGGTCGCAAAGATCCAGAATGAATTCTACCGGATCTACGCAGCCCACAATCTGGAGGAGCTGGAGCGCTTCCACAGACAGCTCGATATTTTTGCGGAGGGCTACCAGGCCCAGAGCATTGATGATCCGCTGTCAAGATAGCGAAATACAGCAGGACCCTGATCGATAAGGGGGAAGCCGATACGGATGAAGCTGCCGGAACGATTTGAACAGGAAATGAAAGAACTGCTGCGCGAAGACTATCCCGCCTACCGGGATAGTCTTTCCGTACCGCCCGGACACGGGCTCCGCGTCAATGAAAACCGCATTTCCACGGAAGACTTTCTCATGCTCTGGGAGAAGAGCGGAGGCGCGCCGCTTTTGCCGGTCCCCTGGATCCACAACGGGTTCTTCGTTCCGGAAGAAGCGTCTCTTTCCGGCCATCCGTTCTACCACGCGGGGCTTTATTATCTGCAGGATCCCTCCGCGATGACGCCTGCGGAAGTCCTGCCGGTGGAAGCAGGCGATTATGTGCTCGATCTGTGCGCCGCTCCCGGCGGAAAGGCGACGGAGCTCTGCGCAAAGCTCAGGGGGACCGGCCTTCTGTACGCCAACGACATCAGCGCGAGCCGGGCGAAGGCTCTCAAGAAAAATCTGGAACTCTTCGGCGCGCAGCAGGCCTTCGTGACCGCGGAGGAACCGGAGCGTCTGGCGGAGCATTTTCCGGAATTCTTTGACAAGGTGCTGATCGACGCGCCCTGCTCGGGAGAGGGGATGTTCCGCGTACAGCCGAAGATGATGCAGTACTGGGAGGAAAACGGGCCGGAGGCCTACGCGCCGGTGCAGAAGGAGCTTCTGGAATCCGCCGCGAAACTGCTGCGTCCCGGAGGGCTGCTGCTTTATTCCACCTGTACCTTTTCGGTCCTCGAGGACGAGGCTCAGATCGACGGCTTCCTTCAGCGTCACCCGGAATTCTCGTTTGAGCCGGCCGCCGCTTACGAAGGCTTTTCGTCCCTTCCGGACCGGTACGGACTTCGTACGGATCCCAGATCTGAGATCCGCATCTATCCGCACCGGATGCGCGGAGAGGGCCAGTTCCTCGCCCTCCTGCGCAAAGCAGGAGAGCACGTCCCGTATCCGCCGCGTCCGGTCCTGCCCTGGAGTCGGAAGGAAGAGCAGTATCTTCTGCCGGAGGGACATCTTCCCGTGCCCGGCATCCATTATCTGATGACAGGTCTCTTCCTCGGCACGAAGAAAAAGGAGCGCATGGAGTACGCCCAGAGCTGTGCGATGACGCGGACAAAGGAAAACTGGCCCGTATGTCTCGATCTGCCGCTTTCCGACGCCCGCGTCCTGAAATACCTGCGCCAGGAGACGCTCGCGCTGACGGAAGAGGAGGCGGAGCGGCTTTCCGCTGCCCCTTCCGGGAGACCGTCGGGGAAGAAAGAAAAGGCGCCGGACGTGCTTGTTATGACGGAAGGGTTCCCGCTCGGTTTTGCGCGCCGCAGCGGTCTCATTTTGAAGAACCGGCGGAATCCCGCCTGGAGGATACTGAGCTGATGAATATCTGTGATTTTGAAGCGGTCATCTTTGATCTCGACGGGACGCTTCTCGATTCCATGGGAATGTGGGGGCAGATCGACGTCGAGTACCTGGGAAGCTTCGGGATCGAATGTCCGCCGGACCTGCAGAAGCGCATCGAGCATCTCCGCTGGACGGAGACGGCCGAGCTCTTTCAGAAGGAGTTCGGGATACAGAAGACGGTGCAGGAGATCGGGGACGACTGGCTGCGGATGGCCCGGGCGAAATATCTCAGCGAAGTGCCCGCAAAGCCCGGGGCCGCCGAATTTCTGGCATTTCTCAAAGAGAACGGGATCCCCTGCGGGATCGCCTCCAGCAACCACCGGGACCTGATCCGGGACGCGCTTGAAGCCCACGGGCTCTACAGCTGTTTTTCGGCGGTCACGACCTGTGAGGACGTTTCCGCGGCGAAGCCTGCGCCGGACGTATATCTGTTCACCGCGAAGAAGCTGCAGGCATCTCCCGGGAACTGTCTGGTATTTGAGGATATTCCGGCGGGGATCCTTGCCGGAAAACGGGCGGGAATGAAGGTGATCGCCGTTCACGACGCCTACTCGGCAGGAGTCGAAGCGGAAAAAAGACGCCTCGCGGATGGCTTTGTCCGGGACTACCGTGAGCTGATCCCCGGAAGGATCCGTGATTCGTTTTGCATCTCCTGATAAGATGTGATAGAATGAGGCGCATAAGCAAGAAGACTCCGGCAGGATAAAGACCGATGATCGAAGTGACGATTTCCAATCTGGAAGCCGGACAGCGGCTGGATAAGTTCCTGAAGAAATATTTTGACCGAGCGCCGGCCTCTCTTATTTACCGCCTGCTCCGGAAAAAGGCGTTCCGCCTGAACGGCGTCCATCCGAAGGGGAGCGAACAGATCTGTGCAGGCGACCTGCTGCGGATCTACCTTCCGGAGGAACAGATCCGGGATCTTCGGAGCGCTCCCGAAGAAAGAACGTTCTCTCCGGAAGACCTGGCGGAGGCGGAGCGCTTCGAACGGCGGATCCTCTTTGAAAATGAAGATCTTCTTGTGTTCAATAAACCGGCAGGCCTTCTCACGCAGCGCGCGGAGCGTTCGGAGACGACCTGCACCGAGCTGCTGCGGACTTACCTTCTGTGCCGGAAACGCCTGAGCGCGGAGGAGCTGCGCACCTTTCATCCCTCCCCGCTCAACCGTCTCGACCGCAATACCAGCGGGATCGTTCTGTGCGGGGTCTCCCTGAAGGGATCCCAGGAAGGATCACAGCTGCTGCGCTCCAGAGAGATCGGAAAATTTTATCACGCCATCGTCTGGGGGCGGACACCGGACACAGTGGATGAACGGGCCTGGTTCCGGAAGGATACCGGGAAGAACCGGGCGGAATTTTTCCGCGGACCTGGAGAAGGGCGGAGCGAGGTGCACACCGCGTTCCGGACGCTCCGGCGCTCCGGCGGATATTCCCTGCTGGAGGTCGATCTTCTCACGGGAAAGACGCACCAGATCCGCGCGCATCTTGCATACCTGGGCTGGCCGGTTCTCGGAGATCCCAAGTACGGCCCCCGGAAGAAGAACGATGCGGTTTCCGCGAAGCGGCAGATGCTTCACGCCATACGGCTGGAATTCCCGGAGGACCATGTGCCGTCAGGCCTGGCAGACGGCTCTGTAACAGCGCCCTATCCGGAGGATTTCCGGAAGGCGCTTCGGGAAACGGGACTGGATTAACGGATGAAGGAACAAAGAAAGAACGACGAACCGAAAAAAAGCGCTGCGCGGGAAATCCTCGAGTACATACTGACGCTCCTTGGAACGGCCGCCGTCATCCTGCTGCTCAATACGTTTGTTTTCATCAACGCGAGGATCCCTTCGGAATCCATGCAGAACACGGTGATGGCCGGAGACCGGATCTTCGGGAACCGCCTGGCGTACTTAAATGCCTCTCCGGAGCGATTTGACATCGTCATTTTCCCGGCCCCCGACGACCCCTCGAAGCTGTATATCAAGCGGATCATCGGCCTTCCCGGAGAGACGCTCCTCGTCAGGGACGGAAAGGTCTATGTCGACGGTTCGGACGAACCGCTCGACGACAGCTTCTGCCCGGAAGCGCCCGAAGGAGATTTCGGGCCGTACGAGATTCCGGAAGGGTGCTTTTTTATGATGGGAGACAACCGCAATCACAGTCTGGACGCGCGTTTCTGGGAACACACCTATGTTCGGGAGGAGGATATCCTGGGGAAAGCGGGCTTCCGCTACTGGCCTCTTACCCGTATGGGGAGGGTGAGCTGATGGGGACCTGGAATTCCCGGGGGCTGCGCGGCTCGGATCTGGAGGAACTGATCAATCTGACGATCGAACACTACCGCACGAGCGGCCTTGCCCTGATCCAGAAAGTACCGACGCCCATCACGCCGATCGAGATCGACAAGAGCACCCGCCACATTACGCTGGCCTATTTCGACCAGAAGAGCACGGTGGATTATCTCGGAGTCGTGCAGGGCATTCCGGTCTGCTTCGACGCCAAGGAATGCGCTTCTGATACCTTTCCGCTGGCGAACCTGCATGCACATCAGGTCGCCTTTATGACGGAATTCGAGAAGCAGGAGGGGATCGCTTTTCTGCTGATCGCCTTCACGAACCGGCGGGAGTATTACTATATGCCGTACCGGGAAATGATGGAATTCTGGGAGCGCATGGAGCGCGGCGGCCGCAAAAGCTTTACCATCGCGGAGCTTGATCCCCGCTATTTTCTCGACGCCGGCCAGGGCCTTTCCCTGCCGATCCTCGAGGGACTGCAGATGGATCTCGACGAACGCGACGGGTTCTGAAAACGGAGCACCTACAATGAAAAATCTGATCATTCATACGCCGGAGGGCATCCGGGACATCTACGGAGAGGAAATGCGCCGGAAGACCGCCCTTCTTAAGAAACTGAACGGCGTGTTCGCCTCCTGCGGCTACGAGCCGATCGAGACGCCCACGATCGAGTATTTCGACGTCTTCAGCCGGGACGTGGGGACGACCCCGTCTAACGAGCTCTACAAGTTCTTTGACCGGGACGGCAATACGCTGGTCTTACGTCCGGATTTTACGCCCTCCGTGGCGCGGGCCGTGGCCATGCATTTCCGTGCGGAGGACGCGCCCTTCCGTCTCTGCTACAGCGGAAAGACCTTCGTCAACTCCGCGGAATACCAGGGACGCCTGAAGGAGTCCACCCAGGCGGGCGTCGAGCTGATCGGAGAGAGCGGGAGCGCCGCCGACGCCGAGGTGCTGCGCCTGACCTGCGACCTGCTGCGTGAGGCCGGCCTCTCCGAATTCCAGGTCAGCGTCGGTGAAGTGGATTTCTTCAAGGCGCTGGTTTCGGAATCGGGATTTGCGGAGGAACAGGTGGAGGAGATCCGAGCCCTGATCTCCAACAAGAACTTCTTCGGCGTCGCGGACCTTCTGGCCTCCGCGAACACCGCTCCGGAGATCCGGGAAGCTCTGACCCGCCTGCCGCAGCTGTTCGGCGGAAGGGAAGTGCTTGACGAAGCTGCCGTCTACGCCGTCAACGACCGGGCGAAGGCGGCGATCCGGCATCTGCGGGAGATCCACGGACTGCTCGCTGAAGCGGGCTACGACCGCTATATTTCCTACGATTTCGGAGCTCTGAGCAAATATAAATACTATACCGGGATCATTTTCTCGGCCTTTACCTACGGGACCGGCGAGGCGGTCGCCAAAGGCGGGAGATACGACCGCCTGCTGAGCCACTTCGGAACGGATCTGCCCGCTGTGGGCGTGGGGCTTACGGTAGATACACTGATGAACACGCTGGACCGCCGGCACGGAACGGAGAACTGACAGGAAGATGCGATATATTACGATTGCCCTCACGAAGGGCCGGCTCGCGAAGAAGACGCTGGAGCTCTTCGACCGCTTCGGCATCACTGCCGAAGGTTCGATGGATTCCGGCACGCGCAGGCTGATTTTTGAAAATGAAGAGCTGGGCATCCGCTTTTTCATGGCCAAAGGCCCGGACGTCCCCACCTATGTGGCCTACGGCGCCGCCGATATCGGCATCGTCGGCCGGGATACGATCCTTGAGGAGAACCGGAAGCTCTACGAGGTGCTGGACTTAGGCTACGGAAAGTGCAGGATGTGCATCTGCGGTCCCGAGAGCGCGAGGCCGCTCCTGGAAGGCGGCGCGCAGATCCGGGTCGCGACCAAGTATCCGCGGATCGCGAAGGATTATTTCCTCAATAAGAAGCACCAGACGGTGGAGATCATCAAACTGAACGGCTCGATCGAGCTGGCGCCGATCGTGGGACTGGCGGAGGTGATCTGCGACATCGTGGAGACCGGCGCGACCCTCCATGAGAACGGCCTGACGGTCCTCGAGGAGGTCTGCCCGCTCTCTGCCCGGGTCGTGGTCAACCAGGTCAGCATGAAACTGGAAAATGAACGCATTTCCGCGATCATCCGCGGACTGAAGGAGGCGCTGGAAGCATGAAGATCGTCCGGCTGAACAAAGAAAATTTCGGGAGCATCCAGCAGACGCTCCTGAAGAGAAGCACCAACAGTTATCCGGCCGAGGAGGCGCAGGTCGCCGCCATCCTGCAGGACGTGCGGGAACGGGGCGACGAGGCGCTGTTCTCCTATACGGAGCGGTTCGATCACGCCGCGGTGACGAAGGAGACCGTCCTGGTCACTCCCGAAGAGGTGGCAGAGGCTTATGAGGCGGTCGATCCGAAGCTCCTCGGCATCATCCGCAGGGCCATCGTCCGCATCCGCGCCTTCCATGAACACGAAAAGGAAGAGAGCTGGTTCATGACGGAGCCGGAAGGCATGGTGCTCGGGCAGCGGGTCACGCCGCTCGCCTCGGCAGGCGTCTATGTGCCCGGCGGCAAAGCCGTCTATCCCTCCTCCGTCATTATGAACATCATTCCTGCGAAGGTGGCCGGTGTCCGCCGGATCGTCATGTGCACCCCTCCCGGAAGAGACGGGAAGGTCGCGCCGACGACGCTGGTGGCCGCAAAAGAGGCCGGCGCGGATCTCGTCTATAAGGCCGGCGGCGCGCAGGCCATCGCGGCCATGGCGTTCGGAACGGAGAGCATTCCCAAGGTCGACAAGATCACCGGTCCCGGAAATATCTACGTCGCCCTCGCGAAAAAGGCCGTCTACGGCCACGTTTCCATCGATTCGGTGGCCGGTCCTTCAGAGATCACGGTCCTGGCCGATGAGACTGCGAATGCGCACTATGTGGCAGCGGACCTGCTGTCCCAGGCGGAGCACGACGAGATGGCCTCCGCTGTGCTGGTGACCACGAGCGCGAAGCTCGCGGAGGACGTGGTAAATGAGATCGAGGGGTATCTGAAGTTCCTCTCCAGAGCGGAGATCATCCGCAGGTCCCTGGACCGCTTCGGCTTCATCCTCGTGGCGGACACCATGGACGAAGCGGTCGAGGCGGTCAACGAGATCGCGCCGGAGCATCTGGAGATCGAGACGGCGGATCCCTTCCTTCTGATGGCCAAAGTGAAAAATGCGGGAGCCATCTTCGTGGGTCCCTACTCTTCGGAGCCGCTGGGAGACTATTTCGCAGGTCCCAACCACATTCTGCCCACGAACGGGACGGCCCGCTTCTTCTCGGCGCTCACGGTCAGCGATTTCCTCAAGAAATCCAGCGTGATCTACAGCTCGAGAGAAGCTCTGGATGCCCTGCACGAAGACATCATCGCCTTCGCGGAGGCGGAACAGCTGACGGCCCACGCCAATTCCGTGCGCGTCCGCTTTGAAAAGAACTGACCAACGTCTGCCCGTTTTTCGTAAAAGGGACGCAAGACGGGCTCCATTTCAGGAGAATATGCCATGAGAACTGCGGAAATCAGACGCACCACCGGCGAGACGGATATCTACGTTTCCATTGACCTGGACGGCAGCGGGAAGGCGGACATCGACACCGGCATCGGTTTTTTCGACCACATGCTGGACGCCTTCGCCCGTCACGGCTTTTTTGATCTGACCGTACGGGTGAAGGGCGACCTTATGGTCGACACCCACCATACGGTCGAGGATACCGGCATCGTGCTTGGACAGGCCATCGCACAGGCAGCCGGAGACAAGAAGGGGATCCGCCGCTACGGCTCCTTCGCCCTTCCGATGGACGAGACGCTGATCCTTTGCTCCCTGGATCTGTGCGGACGGGCGTATTTCGCGGAGGATATCCATTTTACGGCGGAGCGGATCGGCGCCTTCGAGACCGAGACCATGCGGGAGTTCTTCCTGGCTCTGGCCTCCAATGCGGCCATGAATCTGCACCTTGTCATGCTTCGCGGGGGGAACAACCACCACATCGCGGAGGCCTCCTTCAAGGCGTTCGCCAAGGCGCTCGATATGGCGGTGTCTTACGACGAACGGGTCGACGGCGTGCTTTCCACGAAGGGAAGCCTCTGAAACGGAAGGGAGTAAGCGATGCGGGCGCTCTTTGACTGGAAGGAACTGAAAACAAACAGCGACGGCATGATCCCGGCGGTCGTGCAGGAAGAGGGAACGGGAGAGGTCCTGATGCTCGCCTACATGAACGAGGAGAGCTATCTTTCGACCATCCGTACCGGAGTTATGACCTACTGGTCCCGGAGCCGGAACGAGCTGTGGGTGAAGGGAGCGACCTCCGGCCACTATCAGTACGTCCGTTCTCTTTCCATCGACTGCGACCGGGACACGATCCTGGCCGTGGTCCGGCAGGTCGGGGCGGCCTGCCACACCGGGAATCACAGCTGCTTCTTTACCCCGCTTGCGGAGGATGAGAAGGATCAGTAAGGACGCATGAGTATGTTAACGGCTGCGGAGCAGGCGTGTCACATACGCAGCGATCCGGCACTTGCATATGTTCTGCAAAAACGATCGTACGAGGACACATGAGAAAACAGGCGCTTCCGGACCGGGTGCTCCTCCGCGTGGAGAAGCCGGCCCGTTATCTCGGAAATGAGATCAATACCGTACACAAGGACAGGCACATGACGGACGTGCGGTTCGCCATGTGCTTTCCTGATGTATACGAGATCGGCATGTCCCATCTGGGCATCCAGATCATCTGTGAACAGCTGAACCGGCGCGCGGATACCTGGTGCGAGCGGGTCTATTCCCCCTGGCCGGATCTTTCCGCCATTATGAAGGAGGAGGGCATCCCGCTCTTCGCGCTGGAGTCCCAGGATCCGGTGAAGGACTTTGACTTTCTGGGGTTCACGCTCCAGTTTGAGTTATGCTATACGAATATCCTGCAGGTCCTCGATCTGGCGGGCATTCCGGTCTATGCCAAAGACCGGACGGAGGCGGATCCGCTGGTCGTCGGAGGAGGACCGTGCACCTACAATCCGGAGCCGGTCGCCCCGTTCTTCGATCTCTTCCTGATCGGAGAATCGGAAAATGAAATGGACGCCCTCGTCGATCTGTACGCGCAGGAGAAGAAGAAAGGCACCGGCCGGGAGGCGTTCCTGCGTCTTGCCGCATCGCTGCCGGGGGTCTACGTGCCTTCCCTTTATGAGGTGTCGTACAACGAAGACGGGACCCTGGCCTCCTTCGCGCCGAAGTATCCGGATGTCCCGGCAGAAGTGCGGCGCCAGATCTGCACGGATCTCTCTGCGGCGCCCTATCCGGAGAAGCCGCTCGTTCCCTATATCAAGGTGACCCAGGACCGCGTGGTGCTGGAGATCCAGCGCGGCTGCATCCGCGGCTGCCGCTTCTGCCAGGCCGGCACGGTCTACCGGCCGCTGCGCGAGCGGCCGGAAAAGAAGCTGGAGGAGTACGCCCGCTGCATGATCGACAGCACCGGCTATGAGGAGATGTCCCTGAGCTCCCTGAGCTCCAGCGACTACCGCTTCCTTCCGGAACTGATGGACTACCTGATCCGGAATTTCCACGAAAACCACGTCAACGTCTCGCTGCCGTCGCTCCGCATCGACAATTTCTCGCTCGATGTGATGAAGAAGGTGCAGGATATCCGCAAGAGCTCCCTGACCTTCGCGCCCGAAGCGGGGACCCAGCGCCTCCGCGACGTGATCAACAAGGGTCTCACCGAGGAGGATATCCTCGGCGGGGCCGGCAAGGCCTTCCAGGGCGGCTGGAACCGGGTGAAGCTCTATTTTATGCTGGGTCAGCCGACCGAGACGGAAGAGGACCGCAAAGGGATCGCGCATCTGGCGCAGAAGATCTGCGACGTCTATTATGATATCCCGAAAGAGGAACGGAACGGAAAGTGCGAGATCAACGTCAGCACCTCCTTCTTCGTGCCGAAGCCCTTTACGCCCTTTCAGTGGGCGCCTATGTACCGGAAAGAGGATTATCTTGCCTTCGCGAAGACCGTGAAGACGGAGATCCGCGCGATGAAGAACCAGAAGAGCATCCGCTATAACTGGCACGACTCGGCCGGATCGGTCCTCGAAGGGGTGCTCGCCCGCGGAGACCGGAAGGTGGCGAAGGCCATCGCAAAGGCCTATGAGCTGGGCGCGCTCTTTGACGCCTGGTCGGATTTCTTCCATCCGGAGATCTGGGATAAGGCCTTCCGCGAGACCGGCGTCGATCCGGAATTCTACAATCTGCGGGAGAGGAGCACGGAGGAGCTGCTGCCCTGGGACTTTATCGATATCGGCGTTTCCCGGCGTTTCCTGGAACAGGAGTGGGAGAAGGCGCAGCGGGCCGAGATCACGCCAAACTGCCGCGAGAAATGCAGCGGCTGCGGCGCGGCGCGCTTCGGCTGCGGCGTCTGCACCGAGAAGCGCGGAGAGGAGGAAGCATGAAGGTACGGATTCGATTCGCGAAGACCGGAGATCTGCGCTTTATCGGCCACCTCGATTTTATGCGCTATGTGCAGAAGACGGTCATGCGGAGCGGGATCGCTCCCATTTTCACGGCAGGCTTCAATCCGCATATGCTGCTTTCCTTCGCGAATCCGCTGTCTCTGGGCTGTGAGAGCACCGGAGAGTACGCGGATCTGGAGCTGGCCTACCGCGATCCGGAGCCTCTGACGGAGAACGAAGTCCTGCGCCTTGCCGAGTTCGGTCTGAAAAATGAAGAACTTCCGGAGAGTCCCTCCGGGCAGGAGCTCCTCGAGATGCTGAACCGGACCGGGGCGAAAGAAGCGCAGACCCTCGGCATACGGAGGATCCCTGCTGGAAAGTCCGGCAAGGCCATGTCCATCGTCCGCTACGCATCCTATGAGATCGCGCCCGATCCGTCCGTTTATCCGCCGGAGCTTCTTCCGGAGCAGCTTTCCGGCTTTCTTGCGCAGCCGGAGATCCGGGTCATGAAGAAAACAAAGAGCGGAGAGAAGGAGACGGATATCCGCCCGCTGATCATTGATTGTTCGCTGCGGATCCGGGAGGACGGCTTTCCGGAAGAGTACGAAGGCAGAAGAGGCGTTCTGCAGGCCTTCCTCTCCGCCGGAAGCGCGGATAATCTGCGGGCCGACACGCTCGCCGAGGCCTTCGCCGGATACTGCGGTATCCCCTACGACCCGTTCCGGGTGCGGATCCTGCGGGCGGACCTCTTCGACGGAGAGAAGCGCTCTTTAGGGAAGATGGGGAGCGCGCTATGAGAGAACTGGTCGTCACGGATCTTGTGCGCGGAAAACGGCGCCTGCCCTGCGCGGCCCTCTTCGAGGACGGACGCCTAAGCGAGCTGGCGGCGCCGGGAGAAGAAGAACAGAGCCTCGTAGGCCGCATCTATATGGCGGAGGCGGAGACGGACGCGCCTGAGATCGGCGGTGCTTTTCTCCGCATCGGGAAGAAGATGCGGGTATTTCTGCCTCTGAAGCACGGAAAGGTGCGTATTTCCTCCATACTGCCCGTTCAGATCACCAAAGATGCCGCCGGCAGAAAAGAGCCCGTTGCAGGCCGGAATCTGCATCTGGCGGGCAAATACGCGGTCCTGTCACGGAATCCCGGAAAGACGGCATTTTCTTCTAAGCTCACGGAGGAGGAGAAAACGCTCCTTCGGAAGTGGCTTGCGGATCAGCCGGAGGTCCCTTATCAGGTCCTCGTGCGCACCAATGCCGCCCGCTGCCGGAAGGATGAACTGCTCGCGGAGATCGGCGTGCTCGCATCAGGGATGGATGAGATCCTGAAAGCGGCGGACAAATCTCCCTGCGGGAAGTGCCTGTACGCGCCCGAGCCCTTTTATGTACGGCTCCTCCGTGATCTGAAGGAGGCGCCGGACCGGATCGTCACCGACGTGCCGCTGTATCTGGAACAGCTTGCTCCGTATGCGATAGAAGCAGAGTGCGTACTCTATGAGGACGGACGCACGCTCTCCCTGGCCGGAAGATACCGCCTTCCGGAACACATCGAAAAGCTCCTCGGAAAGCTGGTCTGGCTCAGAAGCGGCGCTTTTCTTGTGATCGAGCAGACCGAGGCTTTTGTCAGCATCGACGTCAACACCGGCCACAGCACGAAGGGACGGATCCCGGAAGAGACCTACCGCAGGATCAATCTCGAGGCGGCGGAGGAGATCGCCCGGCAGCTGCGGCTGCGGAATCTCTCAGGCATGATCCTCGTGGACTTTATCTCCATGCGTTCAGAGGACCACAAAGACGAACTGTTCCACGTGATGGCGAAGCTTCTTAAGAAGGACCGGGTAAAGGCCGAAGCCGTGGATCTCACGAAGCTGGGGATCCTGGAGATCGTCCGCACGAAGGCGGAACGCCCGCTTAAGGAGACCGCAGGTCCGTTCTTTGACGGGAATCGTGGGCCGTAAGGAGGACGCGGGCCGTCTCTCCTGAAAAAAGACCGCATTTTTTTAAGGAAATGTTTGACGCGGGTCGCAAGGTGTGCTAAACTATCTGAGTGTGCCGCACGGGGTGGCTCTAAGTCTGCGCATTTTTATGAGATGCGCGGCGCCGAAACCGGCGAGTATTGTGGATAAGGAGGTGTGCTTGATGTACGCAGTAATTGCAACAGGCGGGAAGCAGTACAGAGTTTCTGAAGGCGATGTCATCCGTGTCGAAAAGCTCGGCGCCGAGGTCGGTGAGAAGGTTACCTTTGACCAGGTCCTCGCTGTGAAGGATGACGTGATGAAGGTCGGCAGCGATGTCGCAGCGGCTACGGTCGAGGCGGACGTGATCAGCAACGGCCGCGCGAAGAAGGTCATCGTTTACAAGTATAAGCCGAAGACCGGATATCACAAGAAGAACGGTCACAGACAGAGCTTCACGGCAGTCAGAATCACAAAGATCAACGGATAATATGATCACGATCACGGTGAAAAGGGAAGACGGGATGTACCGGAGCTTCCGCTCCGAGGGACATTCCGGGTATGCGGACGAAGGCAGTGATATTATCTGTGCTGCCGTATCCGCGCTTTCCGTCAATGCCCTCAATTCGATCGAGAGCCTGACCGGTGACACGGTCAAAGACGAGGCGCGGGAGGGTTACCTCTATGCGGAGTTTCCTGAGGGACTTTCTCACGACGGGCAGCTCCTGATGGATTCCCTGATGCTGGGGCTTACGCAGATCGCGGAGTCCTACGAAGAACCGTTCGTGAAGATTTCGATTGACGACGAGTACACAGGAGGTGTAAATCATGCTGAACATGAATCTTCAGCTGTTCGCTCATAAGAAGGGTGTCGGTTCCACGAAGAACGGACGCGATTCCGAAGCGAAGAGACTGGGAGCCAAGAGAGCTGACGGGCAGTTCGTAAAGGCCGGCAACATCCTTTACAGACAGCGCGGAACACACATCCATGCGGGTGAGAACGTCGGAAGAGGCGGCGATGATACTCTTTATGCGAAGGCAGACGGTATCGTTCGTTTCACACGTCTTGGCAAGTTCCGGAAACAGTGCTCCATCGAGCTTGTTGACAGCGCGAAGGCTGAGTAAGAATCCGAAGGCTTCAGATCCATGCGATTTGAAGCCTTTCCTTTTTTTCGGGGGTTTTTATGTTTGCAGACAGAGCAAGGATCCATATCCGTTCCGGAAAGGGAGGCGACGGCCATGTGAGCTTCCGCCGGGAAAAATATGTGCCTGCGGGCGGGCCGGACGGCGGCGACGGAGGCCGCGGCGGCGATATTATTTTCGAAGTCGACAAGAGCATGAACACGCTCTTTTATTATAAGCACCGCTATATGTTCAAAGCAGGAGACGGCCAGGAGGGCGGCAAGCGGCGCTGTCACGGCAAGGACGGCGGCGATCTCGTGCTGAAGGTCCCCGAGGGGACCATTCTCCGGGAAGAGCACAGCGGCCGGGTAGTGGCGGACCTTTCCGGGAAAAATATGCGCCAGGTGGTCCTCAAGGGCGGCCGCGGCGGAAGAGGAAACATGAATTTCGCCACGCCCACCAATCAGGCGCCCCAGTACGGCGAGCCGGGAAAGCCGGCCATCGAGCTGGATATCCTGATGGAGCTGAAGATGGTCGCGGACGTGGG
>ONST01000019.1 GCA_900320575.1 uncultured Eubacteriales bacterium | reverse complement strand
TCGTCCGGATCCTCCAGCGTGCATCCCAGCAGTTCCCTGATATTTGCCATACGGTAGAGGATCGTATTGCGGTGCACGAACATCGCGTCCGCCATCGCGCGGATACTGCCCCCGTGAATGAGATACATCTCCAGCGTCTCCACATATTCGGTGTGATGCAGCCGGTCATGCTCAAGGAGCGGAAGAAGCGGTTCTTCCGACATCTGCCGCAGCAGCTCCCGGTCTTCCACCGAATAGAGGAGACGGCGGATCCCCATATCATGAAAATACTGCAGCTCCCGCTTCTCATGCACCGCGTAAGAGACGGCGGCCTTCGCCCGCCGGTAGGCCGCGTGCAGATTGGAGATATCCTGTACCGGATCGCCGACCCCGATATAGACCGCCCGGTCGGGCATCCGTTTCCTCGTCCGCTCCGCGAACTCCCGGAGGATCGGCTCGCTCTGCTGCGCCGTCATGGCGTTCATAACGATGACGAAGCAGGAATCATAATAGAAGAAATGCCCGTTATGCGTCAGATTCGTCAGATAGATCTGCATGCGGTAGGACATCCGCTTGCGCTCCACGGTGTCCATCCGGTCCAGATTTCCGGTCGTGGCGAGCGCGATCTGGAAACTCCCGTCCAGATCGAAATAGGGCAGCAGCTCGTCATGGTACCGCTCCTTCGCCTCCGGATGCTCGATCGCACTGATCAGGGCCGCGGAGATCTGTTCATCCGCCGTGGACTGCAGGAAGAGACGGAAGCTCAGATCCTTGATCATATCCGCGAGATAGATCTCCCAGGGGACCGTGAGCAGCGGGAATCCGTTCTCGTCGCAGAATTCGCAGACCGTCCGGGGAAGCTCATGCACATAATACCCGGTGTTGACAATGAGGCCCGAGGCATTGTGCGCGTGAAGGTCCCGCACCAGCTGCAGCATGGCCGGCTCGTCCGGAAAGCCGAGGCCGGTCGTCACCGCCAGCTCCTTTCCCGAGAAGTTCCGGATGATCGTCAGATCCTCCAGCATCAGCAGCCAGCTGATGGAATTGGACCATCCGCCGCTGCCCGCGATCAGCTTCATTTTATAGCGGTCAGAAGAGACCACCAGCATGTCTTCAATCGTAAAGCCCATCTCCGCCTCCCCGATATTTGTGACGGCAGCACAAATTTCCGTCCGTTTTTCTGATTCCCGTCCCGATGAAATCCATCCGCCATGTGGTAAGATAGGATCAAGAAATGAAACGGAAACGAAAAACAACAGTTCTGGTTTAACTATAGAAGGAGGAAACTGTGATGTCAATCTTTGAAGTTGTATGCTATGAAAACGCCAACCCGGTAAACGACCACGAGTGGGTACGCTCCGACCGCTATGAGTACTGCGACGCGCTTTACGAGACCGTCAGCGGCAAAAAGAAGAGCGGCGTCTTCCACAAGTTCTCTGCTCTGCTGCTCGCCATGATCTGAACCCTTCCCTCAAAGGAGCGGCAGAAGAAGCAGCGGATCGATAAAAAGCAAGGAGGATCGGATAACAGTTCCGGTCCTCCTTATTATTTGTCATCTCATAGAAACCGGCAGGCATCTCGCAGCCTGCCGCTGTTATCTCTTCTCCCGGCTCAGGAAACGAACTGCGCCCCGACGTAGCCGTCGGTGCCGTCGTCCGTCCGCACCTTCGTCCAGCCCTTGCTGGCCTCTTCCAGGACCAGTACGTGCTCGTCCTTCTTCAGCGTGCGGATCTTGGTGCTCTCCTTCTGCACCGGCTGGGAGCGAAGGAAGCAGGCGCGTTTGATCGAAGCGCTCCGGTAATCCGGCTCCTTTTCCTCTTCCTCAGGTTCCTCTTCCGGCTCTTCCTCTTCGGATTCCGCCTCTTCCGCTTCGGATTCGGCTTCTTCCTCTTCCGCAGCTTCGCCTTCTTCGCGCGCCTTCTCCTCGGCGCGTTCCGCCAGCTCGTACTCCTCCGTGAGCTTCGCCACGAGCGCCTTCACATCTTCGGTCTCCGCAAGGGAGTCGATGTAATCCGAGGTCTCCTGGTCATATTCCGTGAAAATGATCTTGAACTGTCCGTCCTCCGCGTCCTTGCGGACCAGCATCTGCGACAGCCCCGGGAAATCCACCAGCTGATCGTCGTTCCGGTAGCGGTAAGCCGCGTAAACGACATAGCTGTCCAGCGTCAGACCGTTCTTCGTATAGACGTCCACCGCCTTGTATACGGTCGAAGACGTAAGGATCGCATCCTCTTCCTCCTCAGGAAGCTCGTCCGCGCATTCCCGCACCGTCTCCAGATCCTTATTGGTCAGCGCCTGATAATACGTACGGACCAGCTCCGAGACCGCAGTGAC
>ONST01000219.1 GCA_900320575.1 uncultured Eubacteriales bacterium | reverse complement strand
GCGGAGAACGGCGACGAGGAGAATCCCGCGGATGAGGCGGAAGAGGACCGCCCCGGCGGTACCGAGCAGACCGAACGCGAGGAATCCGAAGCACCGGAGATGGAAGATCCGGAAACGGAAGAACCGGAGAGAGAAGATCCGGAGAGACCGGAGGAACCCTCTCAGACGCTTCAGGCCTTCTATGCCATCCTGCGGGGCCTCCTGCGTGTTCTTCTTGTCCTGGTGCTCCTCGGAGCCGCGCTTCTTGCGGTGCTGTTCCGCAGAAAGCGGATCCTGCAGCGGTTCGGGACGCTCCCGGTTCGGGCGGTGTTCTACCGCTTCCTTGCGATGAGCCACGCGTACAGTTATCTTCCCGGTCGTTACGGCCAGGAGGAGGGCTTTGCTCAGGAACTGGCAGCTGCCTTCCCGTCTCTTTCGAATGAAGAAGCGGAGCGCTTCGTGGACATTCTGATGCGGAGCGCATTTGCCGAAGAGGAGGCGTCGGAAGAAGAAGCGGCAGAGGTGCGGAAGGTCTACCGTACCTGCGCGAGGGAGATCGAAGGAAAGCTGAACGTCTTCCGGAAGGGGATCTTCCGGTATCTGCAGGTGTATCTGTAAAATAATCTGGTCTGAAATGAGCAGGGCACAGCAGCAAAAGCCCGAAAAAACCGCGGAAGCGGGTACATGAAAGCACACGGAACTCCCGGAATGTCGCAGTTCATTCCGGGAGTTTTCTTTGCAGGAGAGGTGTCTTTTTTCTGAAGAAGTGCCGTATCCTTCGGGGCAAAATGAAAAAAGAAAAGAATTAGCACTCAACGCTTGACAGTGCTAACAATCCGTGCTATGTTATATGCAGACTAGAACAAGCCGAAAGGAGGCGAGGTCTGTATGAACATCCAGAAATTCACACAAAAATCCATCGAGGCGATCCAGAACCTGGAGAAGACCGCTTACGATTTCGGGAACCAGGAGGTCACCCAGGAGCACCTGCTCTACAACCTGGTCCACCAGGAGGATTCTCTCATCCTGAAGCTCGTCGAGAAGATGGGCATCAGCGCAGAGGCATTTTCCGGGGGACTCGAGCAGGCGGTCGACCGTCTGGTGAAGGTGCAGGGCGGAAAGCCCTATATCGGAGACGGACTCAATCAGGCGCTTCTCGGCGCGGAGGACGAGGCAAAGGCGATGGGAGACGACTACGTCTCCGTCGAGCATCTGTTCCTGTCGATCCTGAAGCACGCGACCGGCAGCATGAAGCAGTTCCTGAAGAGCTTCGGCATCACGCGGGACGGCTTTTTAAAGGCCCTCTCTACGGTGCGCGGCAACCAGCGCGTGACCACGGACAATCCGGAGGTGACCTACGACACCCTGAACAAATACGGTTCGGATCTGGTGGAGAAGGCCAGAAATCAGAAGCTCGATCCGGTCATCGGCCGGGACGACGAGATCCGTCAGACGATCCTCATTCTGTCCCGGAAGAGCAAGAACAACCCGGTGCTGATCGGTGAGCCCGGCGTCGGCAAGACGGCGGCCGTGGAGGGCCTGGCCCAGCGGATCGTGCGGGGCGACGTGCCGGACAATCTGAAGGACAAGCGCATTTTCGCCCTGGATATGGGGGCGCTCGTGGCCGGCGCGAAGTACCGCGGCGAGTTCGAGGAGCGGCTGAAGGCGGTCCTCGAAGAGGTGCGCAAATCCGAGGGGCAGATCATCCTCTTCATCGACGAGCTGCACCTCATCGTGGGCGCGGGCAAGACCGAGGGCGCGATGGACGCCGGAAATATGCTCAAGCCTATGCTGGCGCGGGGCGAGCTGCACTGCATCGGCGCGACGACCCTCGACGAGTACCGGAAGTACATTGAGAAGGACAAGGCTCTCGAGCGGCGGTTCCAGCCGGTCATGGTGGACGAGCCGACCGTGGAGGATACCATTTCCATCCTGCGCGGCATCAAGGAGCGCTACGAGGTCTATCACGGCGTGAAGATCACCGACGGCGCTCTGGTGGCGGCGGCGACGCTCTCGCAGCGGTACATTTCCGACCGGTTCCTGCCGGACAAGGCCATCGACCTGGTGGACGAGGCCTGCGCGCTCATCAAGACGGAGCTGGATTCCCTGCCGACGGAGCTCGACGAGATGCGCCGGCGGATCATGCAGCTGGAGATCGAGGAGGCGGCGCTTAAGAAGGAGACCGATCCTCTTAGTAAGGAGCGGCTGGCGGATCTGACGCAGGATCTGGGCGAGCTCAGGGACACCTTCAACGCGCAGAAGGCCCAGTGGGACAATGAAAAGGCCGCCGTGGAGGGCCTCAAGAAGTACCGCGAACAGATCGACGAGCTGAATTCCCAGATCGAGATCGCCAAACGGGC
>ONST01000124.1 GCA_900320575.1 uncultured Eubacteriales bacterium | reverse complement strand
AAGACCAGATACTTCCCGTCCCGCGCCACGATATCCGCCTCACCCACACGGCAGCGGTAATTCATCTGTAAGATTTTATAACCGTTTTCCTGTAAATAAGCGGCGGCAGCTTTTTCATAGCCGCCGCCTAAGGATCTTTTATTCATTTATACGTCCTGACAGAAATGTCCGATAAAGCTTCTCCGGTGGATCGGGCACGGCCCGTATTCCCGGAGGGCGGCGATGTGCTCCGCCGTTCCGTAGCCTTTATTTTTCGCAAAATGATACTGCGGATAGACCGCGTCGTACTCCTCCATCAGCCGGTCACGGGTCACCTTGGCGATAATGCTGGCCGCAGCGATCGAGACGCTCTTCGCGTCCCCCTTAATGATCGGCACCTGCCGCACCGCAAGGCCCGGGATGGTCACCGCGTCGTTCAGCGTGCCGTCCGGCTGCGGATCGAGCTGGGCTACTGCTTTCCGCATGGCGGAATAGGTCGCCTGCAGGATATTGATGCGGTCGATCACCTCCGGAGACTCGAAGGCGACGCCGATGGAGACCGCCTCTTTCTGCAGGACCTCAAAGAGCTCCTCCCGCTTCTTCTCCGAGAGCTTTTTAGAGTCGTTGAGATACAGGACGGGATGATCCTTCGGCAGGATGACCGCCGCCGCGCAGACCGGCCCGGCCAGAGGTCCCCGGCCCACTTCGTCGATCCCGCACAGGAAGCCGAGCTCCGCGTACTGCCGCTCATAGACCATCAGTCCTTCGGTGCGGATCCGCTCCTTTTCCAGTTTCTCCGCCGCTTTCCGCTCTTTTTCCAAGAGACGCTCCAGCTGTTTTTCAGTCATGCTTTCTCCTTACGGGCGTTCGAGCGTGAAGCGTCCGATGGTCCCCGCCCGGAATTCCTCCAGCAGCAGGCGGGCAGCCTTTTCCGTATCGATCTCTCCGCCCCGCACAAGACAGCCGCGCCGTCTTCCGACCGCCGTCAGCACATCTGCCGGGATCTCCTCCTCGGAGACCCCGTAGCGCTCCGCCAGCTTTCCCGGGTAGTTCCCGGCAAGAAAGGCGATCACTTCCAGTGACAGCTCCTCGGTGTTCAGCACCTCGTCGCGGATCGATCCGATCATGGCCAGGCGCTTTCCGACCTCCTGATCCTCGAATTTCGGCCACAGAAGGCCCGGAGTATCCAGCAGCTCCACCTGTTTGTTCATGCGGATCCACTGCTTTCCGCGGGTCACGCCGGGCTTGTTCCCGGTCTTTGCGGCCGCGGAACCGGCAAAGGAATTAATGAAAGTGGATTTTCCGACATTGGGAATGCCCGCCACCATGGCCCGCACAGGGCGGTTCTGGATCCCGCGCCGCCGGTCCCGCTCGATCTTCTCCTGGCAGGCTTTCAGGATCATCGGCGTCAGGCTCTTTAAGGAGCCGTTTTTCCTGGCGTCGATCAGCACCGGATGCAGTCCCTCTTCTTCGAGGGCCCGCCTCCAGGCCTCGCTCCCCTCCGGATCCGCCAGATCCGCCTTATTGAGCAGGATCATCCGTGCCTTGCCGGCGGCGAGCGTTTCAATGTCCGGATTCCGGCTCGACCGCGGAAGGCGGGCGTCAGCGATCTCGATCACCAGATCGATCAGCTTCATGTCCTCCTGCATCTGCCGGATGGTCTTCGTCATATGTCCCGGATACCAGTGGTAATCCATTCCAGTCTGTTCCTCCTTCCGGTGAAATGCGTCCGTTACCGGAGGCGCTCCCGCCGCCCCGCAGGCGC
The DNA here is from genome assembly GCA_900320575.1 of uncultured Eubacteriales bacterium. Taxonomy (GTDB): domain Bacteria; phylum Bacillota; class Clostridia; order Lachnospirales; family Lachnospiraceae; genus Chordicoccus. The sequence goes on along the minus strand of ONST01000124.1, from coordinate 720 downwards.
GGAGCGGTACCAGATCCGGCCGACCACGTCTTTTGAGCGGATGTTTCCCACATCCGCGTAGCGGCTGTCCTCACTGTTGTTGCGGTTGTCCCCGAGCACAAAATACTCATTGCTCCCGAGCGTGACGCCGCTTCCGGCCATCCCCGCGTTATTAATGGAAGGAAATTCCTGCGCTTCCATGTAGGTCGTCCCGTTGATCTGGATAAGCCCGTCGCGGATGGTAACGGTCTCTCCCGGAAGGCCGATGACGCGCTTGACGTGGATCGAGGAGTCGAGCTTGTCGCCGTTCCGGTAGGCGATCAGTTCTCCCCTCCGGATCTTCCTCGTCCGGAAGGCCAGCCGGTTGATCAGCACCGTGTCGCCTGCCTCGATCGTCGGAGCCATGGAATTCTCCTGAAGCGTCACCGAGGTAAAAAACGCCCGGGAAACGCCGTAGGCCAGAAGCAGGGCCGCCGCGATCTCCGCGATCCACACCAGCACCGGATACAGCTTCTGCCTGGGGATCCGCTTCTTCTTTACCGGCTCTTCTTTTGCTTTTGCCATGGTGGAATCCTCTCATAAACGAAAGAAGGGGACAGGTGCAATACCTTGTCCCCCAAACTGCGTATCTTATCTGATCGCTTCCTTGACCTTGGCGCTCTTTCCGGAACGCTTTCTGAGGTAGGTGAGCTTCGCTCTTCTGACCTTACCATAGCGGACCACCTCGATCTTCTCCACGTT
>ONST01000022.1 GCA_900320575.1 uncultured Eubacteriales bacterium | reverse complement strand
CCCGGTGTATAGCGGACTTTGAAGCGGGCCTGACAGCCTTTTACCTTCTTCATTCCCACACGGACGCCGTTGAGATACAGCTTTACTTTCGGTGCGCGGGTATAGACCTCAACGACGGCCTTTTCCCCCTCGCAGCCGCGCCAGCTCCAGCTGGGGACCGCGTTGGTTCCCCGCCAGACGCCCCTGACGGGCTTCATCGGCCGTCCGAGCGGCCGCACGCAGATGGCGGGCCGTTCCAGCTTCTCCCAGACGGCAGACGCCAGGAAGAGCTCCCCTGTCGGGTCGCCCAGAATATCCATGGCTCCGGAATCGGCAAGCAGCCAGGGATACGGTTTATCAAAGACCTTGCCGTCCGGTGTGTAGGCCCAGGCGCCGAGCCCTGCCTCTCCGATGTAATCCCAGGCCGTCCACATGAAGTCACCGGTCAGATAGGGATATTTTTTCACCATCTCCCAGTTCTTCGGCAGATCCTGCGGGAAGGTCTCGCTGCCGACGATGATGCGGTCCGGATGGGCCCTGCCCTCCAGCGGATAGCGCCCGGAGGCGTAATTGTACCCGGCAATATCCAGCACATCCAGTACCGGAGAGGTCGCCCTGTCCGCCTTTTTCGAGTTGGCAGCCTTGTTCATCCCGGTCCCGATCACGCTGGTCATCAGGTTGAACAGGGTGCTGTTCATTCCTTCGGTCTTCTCTTCGGTCTCGTTCTTCTTCTCTCCGCTTTCCGGATCCCAGGTATATTTTCCTTTGGAAGACTGCGTCAGGATCGTCAGGTTGATGCCCGCGCTGACCGGGCGGGTCGGATCGATCCGGTGCAGGTGCTCCGTCATTTCCTTCGCAAATGCAACGCCCTCCGCTTTCGCCGGTTCGGATACTTCATTGCCGATACTGTACAGGATCACGCTCGGATGGCTGAAATCACGGCTGACCAGGGCGTCGATATCCGCAAGATAGTGCTCCTTCCAGTCGGAGGCATAGTCGTTCCGGCTCTTGTGATGGAACCACATATCCCAGCATTCGTCCATCAGGTAGACGCCCAGCGCGTCGCAGGCCTCCAGCATGGCGCGGGAACAGGGATTATGGGCGGAACGGATGGCGTTGAAGCCGGCGTCCTTCAGCTTCTTCACGCGGCGCCATTCGGCTTCGTCCCAGGCCGCCGCGCCCAGGATGCCGCAGTCGTGATGGACGCAGCCGCCCCGAAGGAGCGTTTCCTGCCCGTTGATCAGAAGTCCCTTCGGAGACCACTCGATCCTGCGGATCCCGAAGGAGATCTCCTCGCTGTCAGAGGCATTGCTGATATGCGCGGTATAAAGGTTCGGCGTCTCGTCGCTCCAGAGCTTCGCGTCCGGGATCGTCAGCGTAAAGTCCGTACCGGTCCCGCAGATCTCTTCCACGCGTACGCTCACTTCCTCCGGGCTCTGGATCCGGATGACCGCCGGATCGCAGGAGACCGTACTGATGCGGACGCTCTCCGGACGGATCGCGTCCTTCGGACCCTCCCAGAGCCAGACCGGACGGAAGATCCCTGCGCCGGAATACCAGCGGGAATCCGGATGCTGAACCGCGCACTCGACGCGGATCGTGTTCTCCCCTTCCTTCAGGAACGGATCGGCATCGACAAAAAACGGAAGATAACCGTAGGCGGTCCCGCCGGCTTCGTTTCCATTCAGGAAGACCTTCGCATTTTTATAGACGCCTTCGAACTGGAGCAGCACGTGCTCTGCCTCCGGCCGGTCGAAGGTCTTCTCATAGACCCAGCTCCCGTCCGGAAAATACGCGCCGGCTCCTTTGCAGGCAGCCTCAGGATCGCGCTGCCCGTGCAGCATGGCATCATGCGGAACGGTCACAGGCGTGCCGTTGCAGGTCCAGTTGTCGGTAAATAAACTCTTTTTCATAAACGCCTCCATTTCTCAAAAGAAAGAGGATCCGGATCATATCGGATGATCTGCATCCCCGGCTTTCCGGGCTACTGAGCTGCATGGTGTTCTTTCGTCAGCAGATACAGCCGGTCCTCTGTCTGCAGGACCAGATCTCCGCGGGGGATGAGCATGGTCCCCTTCCGCTCCACGAGGACGATATAGGTCTGCCGTGAAAAATCAAGATCCGCGATCGCGCAGCCGTTCCAGGGATGGTGCTTCCGAAGGATCATTTCCTTCAGTCCGAAAACAGCCTCGCCGCCGGACGTCTTTGAGGCGATGGTCAGTATGTCGCCCGCCTGAAAAGTAACGTCGCCGGAGGGAATGATCAGCTCCTTTCCCCTGTGAACCGCGGCGACGATCGCACCGGAGGGAAGCCCGATGTCCTTCAGCTTTCTGCCGGTCCAGGCATCCCGTTTTTTAAGAGGAAGCCGGATAAAGCGGATCTGTTCCTCGAACGCATAATCGCCGATCTTCTTCACCTGCTGATACTGTTCCACGAAGCCCGCGGAAATAATACCGGTGGGGATCGCGACCATTCCTACGCCGAGGAACGTAATGACGATGCCGAAGAACTTGCCGAGCGTCGTGACCGGATAAATATCTCCGTAACCGACTGTCAGCAGCGTAGACGCCGCCCACCAGATCCCGGAAAATGCATTTGAAAATACATCGGGCTGCGCGTCGTGTTCCAGAGAATACATGCACAGGGACGCGCCCAGCATCAGTACAAGAATAATAAAGACCGAGGAGAGGAGCTGCTGCTTCTTGCTGTAGAGGACGTCCGTGATCACGTTGAGGGAATCATAGTAGGCGTTGATGCGGAACAGGCGCAGAATGCGCGCGACACGGAACATCCGGAAGGCGACGACGCCTGCCGGGAAAAAGACGGGCAGATAATAGGGAAGGAAAGAGAGCAGATCGATGATCCCCGCGCCGGAGAATATATAGCGAAGGATGGAAGGTCCGCGCCTGAGCGACGGATACAGGCAGTTGGCTGTCAGGAGCCGGAGAATATAGTCCACCGCAAAAAACGCGACGGTGACGGCTTCCACAGCGGTAAAAAGCCACTCGTATGCCGAGAGGGAAGAAAAGGTACTGAGGATCGCGCAGGCCAGATTCGCGACGAGCGCCCCGATACTGATCACATCGTATGCGGAATTGATCGGATCATCCACGACGCCGACGGAGACCATACGGAAAATACGTGACTCCATCACGTCCCATTCTCTGCCGCTTTCTTTTTCTGCCATAAACTCCTCCGCAATAATTGCAAAACCGCTCTTAAGAAACGCTGACCGATCCGGACAGCCGCTCGGGAGCAGATATCTCCACATACAAAAAACCGGAATCCCAAGATCACTTGAAATTCCGGTACAGAACAGGGGAAGAGGGAGTCGAACCCCCATTGACGGTTTTGGAGACCGCTTTCCTACCATTAGAAGATTCCCCTATCCGGTTTCACAACCGAATGATATTATACTGCAGTCCGGAACGAATTGCAACTAATATTTTCTGAATTCTGCAGATAATAAAACCGTTCCTGGAAAACCTTACTTCGACGTATAGCCCATATCCCTGAGCAGATCGTCCATCTTCTGATAGTACATCTCCATGGACTTCATGTAGGCGCCGTAAGCGTTGCCGTTCATAAAGGGGATCTCCTGAACGGAGGTGTAGATATCTTCCATCTCATTCACTCTGGCGACCGCATCCGGATCATCCTCATAGAACTTTCTGGCGCGCTTGAAAAACTCCATGCGTCCGTCGTCCATATCCTTACATGCGCGAAGCTCGATGATCTCATTCTTGGTAAGTTTTCTCATATCT
>ONST01000155.1 GCA_900320575.1 uncultured Eubacteriales bacterium | reverse complement strand
GCTTCTACGCCATGGAGGACGATCCCTTCTCGGTCCTGGAGTGCTGGCGGCAGGCCGGGGATTTCGACCGCGTGGACGATGCGATCCTGCGCATCTGCGAGAATACCTCTTTCGCGGAACGGAATCTGCGCAGAGTGGAATCCTGTATGAACCTGCTGACCGCGGAGCGGAGCTACACGAGCCCTCTCATCATGGCCTCCAGGAGCCTGTTCTATTCCCTGGAAATGAACCCCGGCCGCTCGGAGGACTGGTACGAGCGCCTCACCGAGTATGCGGCCCGCAGAGACTTGAGCCGCTACGACCGGGTCGAGGCGGAATTCCGCCTGGCCTACCTCGACGTCTTTCTTCCGCACCGGAGCTCCAACGGGATGCTGGACCGTCTGGAGAAGTATCTCGAGGAGAAGAAAAAGTGGAACGGCAACGCCCGGCATCCGTCCCTGACGCTCTACGGGTATTCGGCCATCAACGGTCTCATCGACCTCTCCCGGCTGATCACGGAGAACAGCGAATCGGAGAAAATGCAGGCCGCGATCCGTCAGGCGGGCCTCCGGATCGGCGGTGAGGATACCAGCTTCGTGGATCTGATGCTGCAGGAGCTGGCGCTCGAGCAGGGAACCGTGGATACGGCCGCTTTTGAGAGCCGGCTCAACCGGGCCGTGATGGACGGGGAGCGGCGCGGCCTGCCGGACCGCAGCTTCGCTGCCATTTCCCAGTACGTGCGGAGGACCGCCGCCGAAGGAAATGCCGGGAGCGCCGAGCGGATGCTGAACGAATTCGAGACGCGCGTGGAGAAGGACCCGCTCCTTCCGCGCAAGATCCGGGAGGAATGCACCTGGCTGAAGCTCCTTACGGGAGAGAACCGCGCGGCGGAAGCGTGGCTCAATGAGGCGCCCGACAGCAGGGATTTCTTCTCGCTGATGGACCGGAATGCCTATATCCTGAAAGCGCGGATCCTGCTCATGAGGGGCGAGGACCAGCGGGCCCTGATCCTTCTGACCCGGCTGTCTTCCGTATTTGCGGAGTGTCACCGGGACTACCTGTGGATCAAAGTGCAGCTCCTTCTGGCCGTGCTCTTCTTCCGCACAGATCCTTCCCGGTGGGAGGAACACTTCCGGGAGGCTCTCCTTCGGGCGCAGGACTTCCGGTTCGTGCGGGTGATCGCGGACGAGGGCGCAGCAGCCGTCCCGCTCTTCCAGAATCTGTCTCCCGCGTTCCGGGAACAGCTCGATCCGGACTGGCTGAAGAAGACGGAAAATGCGGCGGAAGAGATGGCCCGGCACTACCCGAACTATCTCCGCGGCGAGGAGCCGGAGAGCGCGGATCTTACCCAGGCGGAGCGCCGCGTCCTGCACCTTCTGTGCGAGGAAATGAATTCCGAGGAGATCTGCGAGCTTCTGCACATCTCCTACAGCGGGCTCAAATATCACAAGCGCAACCTCTACCGGAAGCTCGGTGTGCGGACCCGCAACGAGGCGCAGCGGGCCGCCAGGACGCTGGGACTGGTGCACTGATCCGGGAAAAGAGGAGGCTCTTTTTCACGGCAGGGGACTGATATTTCCAAAAAGAAGAAAAAACGCGAAAGATTTTAACCCCAGAACCTGTCCATTTGGACAGGTTCTGCTTTCTTTGATGAAAACGGTTTTCGGGAAAATAAAATAATAAAACCAACATGTTTCCGAAATATAATTGTAACAATCAAAGATTTGGGAGAGCGGACAGATGCCGGTTCAAGATGTAGTAGGTATACGAAACCGCTGCGAAACAGGAGAAAAACTGCCCGTCAGGGCAGGTTACAAACGAACGCACGCGTTTTAATATAAGGTTGAAAGAGTGGGTCATCTGCCTTCAGGGGCAGCCACCTTATTTCTGACGAAAAAATGATCGGGGTACGCCGGGACGGTCAGCTTGTCTGGACAGGTCAAGGACAGGCAAAAAGTTTCGGAAATGACGAAAATCCCCTTCAGGAGAGGATAGTATGGATCTTACGATTCGGGAACTGAAGAAATTAAAGCGGGAGGAGCTGCTGGAGATCATGCTT
>ONST01000026.1 GCA_900320575.1 uncultured Eubacteriales bacterium | reverse complement strand
GTGACGGCCACTTCCCGCATGTTGTCCCCGAAACGCATGACCTTCATCTCTTTGGAAACGGCCGCGCCTGCGGCAGCCTTCATCCAGTCGGAGAGGCGTCTGCGGACCTTTTCGTCCTGCCAGTGTCCCGCGATGATCTTCCGGGGCTTCCGGAGCCGGGCCCCGATAAAGCCGTGTTCCCGGTCCCCGTGGGCGGCCTGGTTCAGGTTCATGAAGTCCATGTCGATCTCCTCATTGGGGATCTCCCGGTTGTACTGGGTCGCCAGGTGGCACCAGGGCTTCTGCAGATCCCGGATCCCGTCGATCCACATTTTGGAAGGAGAAAAGGTATGGCACCAGGTGATGATACCGGCGCACTCGCTGCGGTAGTTCGCTTCCCTGAAGATATCGCGGATCTCCCTGTTGGTCTTGGCCGTCACCTTGTAGACCAGCGGATAAGGCAGGGCTTTTGACAGCTCCGCCGCCATTTCCCTTGACCGCGCCTCGACCGTCTCCAGGACCTCTGTTCCGTACAGGAACTGCGACCCGACAACAAACCAGAATTCCTACTTCACACTGTTACCCTCCTTTTCCGTTATGCAGCTGTCTTTTCACGCTTTGCGGCCCTTCCCTTCCGTTTCCCGGAACCGGCGGCAGGATCCCGCTTCCGGAACGCACGTATTCCGGGCGCCTGTCCCTTCAGGACCGCCTTCTTCTGTGCACCATTATAATCTGCAGAGCCAGGCACAAGCAAGTATCGGCGCGGATGCGCGCCTCAATTCCGTCCGCGGACCTGCCGCCGGAAAAGACCGTTTCCTCTCTTCCGGGCTGGCTTCTGCGCAAAAAAGCATCTGCAGGACCGAATGACGGATCCCGCAGATGCCTGATGTCCGAAGTTACAGATGAGATTCTTCTGCCGCCGCAGCTTCTTACGGCAGGTAGTTCAGCACTTCCCGGAAGTCCTTCACCACCGCGTCCGCCTTCAGCTCGTCGGTAAATACCACCGGATGCTTTCCTTCCGGCGAATCGTAGACGATATTCGCGCCGATGCCCGCTTTGATGGCGCCGGGCAGATCCGTCTTGACGTTGTCCGCCACTGACACGCAGTCTGCCGGATCTACGCCCAGGTTCCGGCAGGCCAGAAGATAGATCTCCGGCGAGGGCTTGCGGATCCCGCAGACCGAGGACAGCACCACGGTGTCAAAATAGGAATCCAGCCCGTCCTCCTCGAGCCAGTCCGGCACCTCGTGCTCGCCGATCAGGTTGGAAATGATCCCCAGCTTGTAGCCGCGCTCCTTCAGAGTCTTGATGACCTCGACTCCGCCGTCCACGACCACGCGGTAGCCGACGCTCTGACGGTACTGGAAGCTCAGCTCGTGGCAGACCTCCCGGATCCGCTTCTGATCGTAATCGAACAGCAGCCACTTGCACCACAGCTCCTCGTCGCCGGCCTCCTGCCACTTCGTGGTCGCGAACTTCCGGTACTCCTTGTAGCGCTCGTCCACCATCGCGTAGAAATCTTCATAGGGAAGCTCCGTTCCCGCGATCTCCGCCATCTTCCGGCGGGCGTGACGGAAATATGCCTGCTTTTTGAGCGCGATCCGGAGCGTGCCGCCGAGATCGAAAAAGACCACCTTGTATTTCTTACCGAGATCCATAACCCGTATACCTCCGTTTTTTTTTTCATTTTCTCACATCCGGAGGGAAAATGCAAACGTTTCCGTAAAATTCAAAGCCGAAAAATACCGGGGCCATTACCGGTTCGTCTTATGGAATGAGATGCTTCACCCGGTCAGTGATCAGGACGGCGGCTGCGAGCTTGATGAGGTCCGGCACGACAAAGGGGATCACGCACCAGGAGAGAGCCGTTCCCAGCCCGATAGGGCCGGAGCTGCGCGCGTAGACCAGCATGAACCAGGCCGTCCCGAAGGCGTAGCACACAAGAAGGCCGGCGATCAGAGCAAGGATCAGGAGAAGGCGCTTCTGCCCGAACAGCCGCTCCGCGAAAATGAAAAGGAGCCCGGTGAACAAAAAGCCGATGATATAGCCCCCGGTCGTGCCGAGCAGTACGCCCGGTCCTCCCTTAAAGCCCGAGAACACCGGCAGGCCGACGGCTCCGAGCAGGATATAGACGAGGACCGCCGTCGTGCCCCGCTTTCCTCCAAGCAGGTTCAGTGCCGCGAACACCGCGAAGGTCTGCAGCGTAAAGGGCACTGCCGCCGGGACGCTGATCCACGAGCACACCGCGATGAGCGCAGCACAGAGAGCGGTATAGACGAGATCCGTCGTTTTGGTCCTGGTTCCGGCTGCTGCTTCCATTTGATTTTCTTTCCTTTCTGTCACGTCCGGGAGCCGCTGAAGGATGACCGCTCCCACTGCTGTAATGGACCGTTCCTGCGCCGCCTGTTCAAAGGCGGATACTGACCTCGCCCGAGGAGAGCAGTTCTTCCCGCCCGTCCGCATAGCGTACGCGCAGCCGGCATTCCCCGTCGATATCCTCCGCGAAGGCGGGAATTTCCTGCCCGTTCCGCAGTACGAGAATGTTCTGCCCGGTTACGATGCTCCGTTTCCGGTATTCTTCCGCGAAGGACGCCTCCGCGAGGGAGTCGCAGACCTTCCCGAAATGCCGCAGGAACGAGCCTGCCAGGTGCACCCGGAGATCTCCGGCCCGCTCAGCCGCCACCGGCCCCGCGATCTCCCGGATCTCCTCCGGAAAGCCGCCCTCCGGCTCATAGACGTTAAAGCCGATGCCCATGACCACCCAGTCGAG